>JAQBPZ010000223.1 GCA_028287225.1 Gemmatimonadota bacterium | reverse complement strand
GAGCCGGCTGCTGCTGTTGCTGCGGCATGCCGCGCGCCGCGGCGAGCGCGCCCGCGGCATCGAAGGCGTGCACGCCGCGCTGGGCCTGCACGGCACGCCCCGCGAACGTCGTCGCGGCCGCGGCCATGAGCGACATGAACATGAACTCGCGCCGGTCGACCCCGGTCGCGTGCTCGGCCTCCTCCGCCTCGATGGCGAGATGCGGCTCGAGTGCCTCGAGAAAATCTTCAGGTGTATCCATCTGTGCTCCGGTGGGGGCGGGAAATGTCGCGATGCCTTCCTGTCATACGCGAATCGTCGCGAACTCCAGAAGGCAATACGGTTACATCGATGCGTTGGCGAGGTTGCGAACGGCCGCGGCCATCGCACGCACACGGGACGAGTCGGCCGCGCCGCTGACGTCGCCGTCGAGCTGCACGGCGAGGGCGTTGAGCGCGTCGCGGCGCGCGCTGCCGCTCATGCGCTCGGCCGCGTTCAGTTGCGACGCGATGGCGGAGGTGCGGGCGCTGGCGAGGCCCTGCCCGCGGACCAGCTGGTCGAGGTACGACCGCACCACGGGGAACGCCGCCGGCCAGGTGATCTTCGGCTGGAGCTGGGGATTGAAGGTGTCCCAGCGCACCAGCTTCGCCGCGTCGATCTCGTTCTGCGACAGCCAGGGGCTCGGCGTCAGCTCGAACACGTCGAGGCCGCGCGCGATCTCCGAGCCGTAGATGTGGCCGTTGTACCAGTAGCCCGCCCAGTAGCCGGCCGTCACCATCTTCGTGGAGTCGATCGGACCGCGGTCGAAGTACGCGATCTCGAAGGGATGGTTGGCGTCGGTGAAGTCGATCACGTCGAGCCCGCCCTGGTACCAGCCCTGCACCATGAGGTCGCGGCCCGGCACCGGCACCAGCGAGCCGTTGTGCGCCACGCAGTTCTCCTGCCGAGTCTGCGCCGCGGGCATCTTGAAGTACGCGCCCTGGGTCAGGCGTCCGTCGCGCAGCGTGAAGATCGCGTCGCCGCCCCAGTCGATGGGGTCGTCCGCGCGGCACTTCGCCTGCGTCCCGCCGCCCCACTCGTCCGTGAACAGCACCTTGGTGCCGTCGTTGTTGAAGGTCGCGGAGTGCCAGAAGGCGAAGTTGGTGTCGCCCACCGCCTGGAGGCGCTTCGGGTTGACCGGGTCGCGGATGTCGATGAGCAGCCCGTAGCCGCCGCAGGCGCCGCCGGCCAGGCCGATCGCCGGATAGACGGTGATGTCGTGGCACTGGTTCGGGCCCGAGCGCACCGGGGCCGGCGCACCGGCCGGCGCGGCGCGGTGCGGGGCGGCCGAGTCGCCCGGGGCGGCGCCGTGCGCGTGCGGGGCGGCCAGGTCGTTGAAGAGGCGTGCATAGCTCACGATCTTCGCCTGCTCCGGATGCGCGAGCGGCACGCGGATCACCTCGATCCGGAAGCGCGAGGTGTTCGCGGAGTCGATCGGCGCATCCACGCAGCCGGGCAGCTCCTCGGCGGAGCGCACGCCGGCGGAGCCGGACACGTAGACGTAGACGACGCCGGGATCCGTGGGATCGGGAACGAGCGTGTGGGTATGGCTGCCGCGGCAGGTCTGGATGTCGGCGACCTTGCGCGGGTTCTCCACGTCGGAGATGTCGAAGATGCGCACGCCCACCATGCGGTCGCGGCTCACCGCCTCGCTCACGCCCTGCGTGCCGCAGTCCGTGCGGTTGCCCGTTCCCTCGGACGAGATGAAGAGCAGGTTCCCGTAGATGGACGGATCGCCCTGGCCGGTGCCGCAGACCAGCGTCTTCCGGAGCACGGGGCGCGCCGGGTTGCTGATGTCCCAGATCTGGAAGCCGCTGAAGTTGCCCTGGTACGCGAAGTTGCCGCGGAAGGCGAGGTCGGAGTTGGCGTAGGTCAGCCCGCGCGCGCCGCCTTCGCCGTCGAGCAGCGACGGCTTGGCCGAGTGCGACACCAGGCGAATGTTGCTGGCGGCCACGCCGGCGTCGGTGACGCCGGCCCGCAGGCCGACGCGCGGGTCGGTGGTGGATGCGGCGGTCGCCATGGGGGGCAGCGGCATCGGCTGCACGGCCATGGACCCGCCCGACGTCGCGCTCGCGCACGACACGACGCTCAGCGCGCCGGCGGCGAGTGCCAGCGCCCGCGTCACTGCACGACTAAACACGATGCTCTCCATTCACATTCTCCACGTGGTGGGTGGTGGTGCAGGTGCAAGCTGGTGACCGCTCCAGAGAAGCAACAGCTTCAACGCGGAGGGCGCAGAGGGGGAACAGCGAGGGCGCAGAGGAACTGCCGCTCAAGCATTCCCATCTGTGTCCTCTGTGTCCTCTGTGTCCTCTGTGTCCTCTGTGGTAAAATGCTCTTGCAACGGCGTTTAACCACAGAGGACACAGAGGGCACGGAGAACTGCTTCAGGTTGTTGCAGTCCTCTGCGCCCTCCCGCCGTTCCTTCGGCGCCCTCTGCGTTGAAGCGGTTGGAATGGCCCGCAGCATCATCACAGGGCCGCGAGCATGCGCTCCATGCGCTCGATCTCGGCGCGCTGGTCGGCGTCCACGCCGGTGGCGTAGCCGAAGAGCTCCGGCTCCTGGCCGGAGCCCGGCGCGGCGAAGAGCTCGGCCACCATGGTGAGCGCGCCGCGATGGTGCTGGATCATGAAGGTGAGGAACAGCCGGTCGAAGGCGACGCCGCGCGCCGCGTCGAGCTGCGCGAGCTGCTCCGGGGTGAGCATGCCCGGCATCAGCATCATGTGGCCCGGCATGCTCATGTCCATGCCCGCGTGCGGATCGCTCGCGTCGGGCGCCCTCTCGCCGTGATCGCGCAGCCACGTCTGCATGAGCTCGATCTCGTCGCGCTGCGACTGGAAGATCTTGCGCGCGAACAGCGCGACCTGCGGGCTGGCGCCGTGCGACGGCGCCATCGCCGCCATGACCATGGCCTGCGCGTGATGGCCGATCATCCCCTGCATGAACCGCGTGTCGGCCGCCGTGTGCCGTCCCACGGCCGCCGGCACCGCCGGCGCCTGCGCCGCCACCTCGCGCCCCGCTCCCGTCAGGAGGGCCAGGACCGGCACGATGATCCCCGCTCGTACGAACCGCCGCATCACCTGCATCCTCCGGAAAGCTGGCATGTCCGGGCCGCCCACGTCCGACGCCGTGCGGCCGCATGGTGGACGATACTCCATCGCCAGTACGCCAGCGAGTGCCAGATCGCTGCGCGGCCATAGATTACGACCATGCCCGCGACGCGCACCCTCCTCCGCCTGACCGCCCGCCAGCTGGTGGGGGCCGCCCTTGTCGGGCTGCTGGCGGCGTGCGATTTCTCCGGCGTGACCACCCCCGTTCCCCTGCCCCCCGGCGCCCGGCTGGTCATCGGGCCGGTCACGCCGGCGCTGACGCCCGGCCTCACGCAGCAGCTGCTGGCCGTGGTCACGGACGCCGCCGGCCGCCCGCTCGACGTGGAGACGCGCTGGACGTCGAGCGACCTCGCGGTGGCCACGGTCTCCACCAGCGGGCTCGTTACCGCGAACCGCATCGGGGACGCCTCCCTTACCGCCACGGTCGGCCCGCTGACCGCCACGGCGCGCCTCGTCGTGCAGGCCCTGCCGGTGACGTCACCCGGGCTGCTCGAGCATCGCGACGTCGTGGCCACCATCTTCTGGGTGGGCGAGGGCGCCGACGGGAGCAACGGGTTCATCGCGAACGCGCAGAGCGCGTTCGACGCGTCGTGGCTCGCGCACTACGGCGGCATCGATGCACCGGGATCGCGACGTGGATACCTGCCCGCCGGATTCACGCCGCTCGAGAATCCCTTCTACTTCGCGCTGCCGTACAGCGACATCGACGAGCGCGGCGCCCGGAAGCAGAACGCATCGCTGGTGGTCCCGTGGGCCATGTCGCGCGCCGTGGGCGCCACCGAGTCACTGGTGAAGAACCGCTGGATCCGCATCACCGCGCCAGGGACGGCGCGCACCTGCTACGCGCAGTGGGAAGATGCCGGGCCGGGTCTCTATGACGACTTCCAGTACGTGTTCGGCAGCGCCGCCCCCGCCAATCCCTTCCTCCTCGACGGCCTCGCCAGCGCCTCGGCGCTCGACGTCTCCCCGGCGGTGCGCGACTGCCTGGGCCTCTCGGCCGACGTCATGCGGCTGACCTGGCAGCTCGTCGCGGACGCCGACGTGCCGGCGGGGCCATGGATGGACATCGTGACGCGCAGCCCCGGCACGCGCTGACGACGGAGGCTAGCGGCGCTCCTCGCTGAAATGGAGCGTCAGCAGCCGAACGAGCGCGATGCGGTACCGCTGGAGCGCCTGCGCCTCGGCCGGACTGCCCGCTGCCGCACCGCGCGCCGCGCGCCGGAGCGAATCGACGATCTGGTGCAGCGGAACGTCTCGCGCGCGCAGGTCGTGGAGGAAGGCCGTGACGCCTGCGTCGACCAGGGCGGTGAACTCCGCATCGGAGCGCTGGTGCAGCAGATCCACGAGCGGGGCGAGACTCGCAGCGGGCACCTCCACCGGGGGAAGCGCTGCATGGATCGCGGGTCGCGAGCGCGGCGTCTGGAGCGAGTTGCGCACCGAGATCACCGCCCCGCTTTCGGTCCGCCGGCGTCGCTCGGCGAGCGAGCGTGCCTTGGAGAGCCGGGCGTCGTAGCGCGTGCGCGCGTCGTCGTCGGGCTGGGAATCGCGGTACTGCTCCAGCAGGAGCACCTCGTCGTCCAGACGGCCCAGTGCACGATAGAGGGCCGCGAGACGGCCGCAGAGCCAGCCGGGAATAACGGGTGTGATCGCGAGGCTGGCGGCCAGCGCCTCCTCGAGCATCACCGCCGCGTGCTCGGGCTCACCGCCGCGCTGAAGCGATTCCGCCGCGCGCACCGAGTCGGCGGCAGCTCCGCTGAGCTGTGCGGAGAGCGGAGGAAAGCCAGGCATGGTGAAGCCACGGTGCAGAGACATCGGAGCGCAGGCGTCGCGCTCATCCGGACAGCAGGTCCGTGGCGAGAATGTACGCGTCACAGCCACCGCTGTCACTGGCGTCGTGAGCGGCGGACGGGGCTGCGCCAACGGGATGGCGGTGGCGTGGGTCGCCACGCATCTTCGAGTGCTCATGCCGACTGCCCGCCAGCGCCAACCGACGTCAACCATTCGACGTGTCCTCTGAGGTCGCCGAGCATACGCGGCTCGAGTCATCCGGCGTCATCCTGGTGATCGACGACGTCAACGAGAGCCGCGACCTGGCGCGGGGGATGGGTGGTGACCTCGCCGTGCAGCGCATCGTCGGTGAGGGCAGCACCTTCACCCTTTCGCTCCCGGAGGCCTGATGTCGCATCGCGTGGTAGTGGAGACGTCGGGCGTGAGCTGGGAGATCTGGGAAGTGGAGCCCACGCTGATCGAGAAGCGCGACGCGCCGCCGGACGCCCCCTCGACGGGTGAGCGGCGACGCGTGCGCTCGGCGCGCCTGCGCGTGTCGCCGGCGATGCGCGACGGGTGGCTCGCGATGCGCAGCGCGACGGAGCGTCGCCGCATCGCGCCGATCCCCGCGGGCTGGGCCGACCTCGACGACGCGGCACTGCTGACCCTCGTCGCGCGCGCCGAGGTGATCGGCGTGCCGCGACGACTCATCGAGTAGCTGCGCTTCTGCTCCGAGGCAACGCAAACAGCCTCAAGACAAACAGCTTCAACGCAGAGCTCCAGGGCAAACAGCCTCAACGCAGAGGGCGCAGAGAGGAACGGCGAGAACGCAGAGCACTGCCGCTCGGGCGTTCCCCTCCGTGTCCTTTGTCTCCTCTGTGGTTGAACGCTGTTACAAGGGCGTTTTACCACAGAGGGCGCAGAGAGGGCACAGAGAGGAGCATGAAAGAGGTGTTGGAGGTGCGCCGGAGCGGCCCTCCTCGGCGTCCTCTCATTGCCCTCTGCGTCCTCGCGGTTCTCCTCGGCGTCCTCTGCGTTGAAGCTGTTGTGCGGGTCAGCCGCGCTCCACTTCCTCGCGCAGCCGGGCCACGAGGGCGTCCACCGGCATGTCGCGCCGCAGGACGGCCCGCGCGCCCGCCTCGTGCAGCCAGGCGTCGAGCGCGTCGTCGGACTGCTCGGTGTGCACCACCACCACCGGCGCCGACGGATCGCCCGCGAGCGCGGCGAGAAGGCCGATCGCATCGAGGCCGGGCACGGCCACCTCGGTGAGCACGACGTCGGGGTGCAGGCGCCGCACGTAGGCCAGGGCGGCCTCGCCGTTCGCCGCCTGGAGCACCTTCACGCCCACCGCGCCCAGCGACTGCGCGAGCGCGCGGCGCACCGCGGCGTCGTCGTCCACCAGCAGCACGCGCAGCGCGCGGCGCGGCGCCTCCCGCAGCGGCGGCGCGGGCACGTCGGCCGCCTCGGCCATTGCTGGAGCCTCGTGCTCCACGATCGTGAACGACGCCACCGGCGGCATGGGGTCCATTGCGCTGCGCGCGTCGCCACCCTCCGCCGGAGCCGGCACCCGCATGCGCGGCTCGCCGAGGAGCTGCGTGAGCAGCGCGTCGATGTCGCCCTGCGGCGTGGCGCCCCCGGCAACGTTCGGGGCCGGCACGGTGTCGAGCAGCTCGGCCAGGGTGGTGACACCCTCGAGCACGCGGTCGATTCCCGACAGCCACAACGTGGTCTTCGCGGTCCGGCGCGCGAGGCGCGCGAGCTCCACCGGCGCGACGCCGCGGGAGATGCCCTTCCGAAGCTCGGGCGTCATGCCGACCACCTCGGCCAGGGCGGTGCGGCCGTGGAAGCCGCTATTCCGGCACGCCCTGCATCCCACGCGGCGGCGCAGGCGGCTGGTGGGGAGGCCGTGGAGCAGCCGCTGCTGCTGTTCGGTGAGCTCGCTCACGTCCTGCGGCGCGGCACACTCGGGACAGAGGCGGCGCACGAGGCGCTGCACCACCACGCCCGCCAGCACGGGCGCCAGGCTGGTGCGGTCGGGATGCAGCGTCAGCAGCCGCTCGAGCGTGGACGGAAGATCGGGCGAGTCGAGCGTCGCGATCACGAGGCGCCGGTGCTGGGCGCCGGCGTCGCACTGCTCGAGGGTTCCCGCGTCGAGGGGCGCGCCGATCACCACGACGTCTCCCGCCGACGCGAGCACGCCGCGCACGGCCGACGCCAGCGTCGCCCGCGAGGTGCCGGCGAGCTGGGTCTGCGCGATGCCCTCGAGCGGGTGCTCGATCAGCTCCTCGACCGTCGCGACGACGCGGCCCTGCGCGCTCGCCTCGCGCGCCGCGGCGTACAGTGTCGTCGTCGTTCCCGCGCCGGCCGGGCCGGCCACGATGATGAGGCCGGAGCCGACGCCCAGCAGCTGGCGCAGCCGCTCCTGCTCGGCGGCCGCATATCCCAGCTCGTTCAGCGCGCGAAGGTCGGTTGGCGATGCGAGCCGGAGCGTCACGCGCTCGCGCGCGGCGTCCACCGTCTCCATGGATACGCGGATCGACACGGGGCCGGCCAGCGAGTCGGAGGTCATGCGGCCGGAGTGTGCCCGTCCGGTTCCGGCCTCGCCCACGTGCGCGCGTGCGCGCAGCGTTGCGAGGAGCCGGCCCGCATGCGCCTCGGGAATCCGGAACCGGTCGGCGATGATGCCGTCGATGCCGAAGCGCACCAGGAATCCGCCGTCCGCCACCGGCTCCAGGATCACGCTGGCGGCGCGCTCGGCGCACGCGGTCGCGAGCAGGCGATCGGCCAGGTCGGGGGCAGGTGGCCGCGGCGCGGCGGGCGCCGGATCGGGGACGGAGAATTGTGCCTCGTCGTCGGCCGGTGCGACCGTCTCGATCGGACGGCGAACGGGCTCCGCGGGGCGGGGAGCGGGCGGCGGCGGGAGCGGCGCGGGAGCGGCGGCCGGGATCACCGTGCCGCCGAGGACGTCACCGTGGGTGCCGTACACGGTGGCGTAGACGATGCCCTGCGCGCGGATCACGTCGCTGGGGCTCGCGGCGTACAGGCGCACCCGCTGCTTCGTGGCGGAGGCCAGCTCGCGCTCGAGGGCGGCGTTGCGCGGGTTGGACGTCGCGACGCCGAGCGTGCCGGCCCTGACGCCGAGTGGGGCGACCCGGTGCTTCATCGCGACGCCGTGCGGCAGCATGGCGGCGAGCGCCGGCGAGAGGGCGCCGAAGTCCGCTGGCTCGGCCCCGGAGGCCGCGCAGGCGATGCGCAGCACCTCGTCATCGGGCACGCCGGCGCTGAGGAGCATGCGCCAGACGCTCGTGCCCGGTGAGCGCTCGCGATTGGTGAGGCGATGCCCCGCGCGGCTCGCCGCGTCGAGAAGCCACTGATCGGGCTCTTCGTCGTCGCTGTCGTGGCGGGCTCTGACGGGCTTGGGGCGCATGAGTCGGGAGGTGGGGCGCGTGTCCGCATGAGGGATCACGCGCCCGAGACGCTTGCGGGCTGTACCGTACATCACAATGACAGTTGGCGAGCGCCTCGGGTAACGTGCCGGTCATCATGACCGCTACTGTCATGAAACTCGGCACGTCGCCGGCTGCCACGCAGCGGACTGACGTTTCTCAGTGCACCGTGATCGGCACCGGCGTCGGGAGGTCCACGATCTGCTTCACGCTGCGCTGCGTGGCCGCGCGCTGGTACCAGGCGGCATCCTTGGCCGCACCGGTGGCGGCGAGGAGGCGCTTCGCGAGCGCGACGATCTCCTCGTTGCGCATGCGGATGGAGCCGTGCGACGTGGCCGTGCCGATCGAGCTCGGCGCGTCGGTGCCGTGGATGGAGCGCGGCGGATCGTACACGAGCTGCGCCATGCCGAGGGGGTTCTTCGGGTCGCCCGGCTTGCGGGGCTCACGCTCCTCCGCCCACGACTCGTCGGGTGGGATCCACTCGGGGTTGAAGACGACCTGCTTGATCGTCCACTGGCCGGTCTGCGTCGGCCATTTCGGCGAGCCCACGGCGACGCGATGCGTCTCGACGCGCTTGTTTCCCTGGTAGAGGTAGGCCTTCCGCGCCGCGAGGTCGACCTCCACGCGCAG
>JAQBPZ010000217.1 GCA_028287225.1 Gemmatimonadota bacterium | reverse complement strand
TTCAGTCGTCCACTACTTCGCGATCTCCTTCCAGGTCACCACGTTCGCCTTGTAGGTCGTGGCGATGGAGGTCATCAGCTCCTTGAACTGCGGGAGCGTGGCCGCGGGGACCTTGTGGAACATGAGGTCGAGATACAGGCCGTTGTCGATGGCGTACTTCACCTTGGCCATCGTGAGCGCGCGACCCTGCGCCGTCCTGTAGGGCGCATACTCCGGCTCGAAGGCGTTGATGTCCATCGGCTGCGTCACCGGCCACGTGGCGAACCGTTCCGGCGAGAACTCGTCGATGGTGTGGCCGCGCGTGTAGGTGTGGTACTTCTGGATCATCGCGCGCTCGCGGGCGCCCCACGAGTGGAAGGGGACCACGAAGGCCGTCGCCGGCCCGTAGCCCTTCGCCTCGATCCACGCCTTGGAATCACGGATCTCGGCTTCCATCGCGGCGGCCGACAGCGTCGTGAGGTCCTGGTGATCCATGGTGTGCGACACCACGGCCCAGCCCGCCGTCCACAATGCCTGCACCTGCGCCGGCTTCATGTAGTCGCCCCAGCCCTCGTTGATCGGCGTCGGGTTCACCGCGGCGTTGCCGCGGAGGCCGAGGTCGCGCAGCACCGGGTAGGCGTTGCTGTAGGTCGTGGCGAACCCGTCATCGAAGGTGATCGTGATGACTCCCTTCGTCGCCGGCGGTGGTGGGGGCGGAGGGGGCGTGACCGTGCCCCCGCAGCTGGCCACCGTGTACGCGTGGATCACGTCCTTCGCCGTGGTCGTCGTGTTGCCGACGCCCCACATCACCAGCCACTCCCAGCTGCCTTCCAGCCCTGCCTCGCTCTCCGTGGTCGGGTGCACGACGCCAGCCATCGCGGAGAGGTACGCGGTCTGGCCGGCCTGCACGCCAACCTTGGACAGCGCGATGGTGTACGTCACGCTCTTGATGGGCGGCTCGTGCGCCGCACCACTGGGGAAGTCCCACGGGCTCGCGGCACCGCTCGCGTCGCGCGGGATGCCGGCCGAGGTGCTGGCGACGGCGAGCTGCGTGTTGGCCACCCACCAGTAGGTGGAGGGGGTGTAGTAGGTGACGTAGAGGCTCGTCGCGTCGTTCGAGACCGATACCGTGCCGGCCGTCCTGGTCCCGTCGGTGAGCGGGTAGACCGTGGCCGGCGCGCAGGTGGCGATCGTCGGCGCGCTGGCCTTGAGGGAGCTCAGGACGGGCGCCGGGATGGACTTGGCCTGCAGTGCGGGCAGGGTGCCAGAGCTCTGACCGGGCGGGTTCAGGAGCACGTCGGTCCGGGTACACCCCACCGCGAGCATGATGCCGGCGAGGGGGAGCCAGCGAACCAGATTTCCGAACGAGGGACGATTCGACAAGGGACTTCTCCGACGGGATGTAGCGGGCACAGATGCACGTGACGTTCCAGACTGATGTTTAGGGGCCCGGACACGACGAGCGATGTCGGAAACGCCAGCCGCGGCGCCGGTGACCGGAGCCGTTCGCCCAACGCCGCTCCCGAACGCCCGAAGCCGCCGCCGGAACCGGGGCGTCCGCACTGATGACGGGTTATCTTTGCCCGGACATCCCATCACCCGAACCACGATCCATGCTCGACTTCTACAATATTGACAGCGTCCTGTCCGAGGAGGAGCGCGCGGTGCGCGACAGCGTGCGGCGCTTCGTGGACGAGCGCGTCCTGCCGATCATCGGCGCCGCCTACGTGGAGGGGCGCTTTCCGAAGGAGCTGATCCCCGAGATGGGGGAGCTGGGCGTGTTCGGCGCCAACCTGCCCGAGGAATACGGCTGCGCTGGACTCAACAACGTCCAGTACGGCCTGATCATGCAGGAGCTGGAACGGGGAGACTCGGGGGTCCGCTCGTTCGCGAGCGTCCAGGGCGCCCTGGCCATGTACCCGATCTACGCCTTCGGCAGCGAGGACCAGCGGCGGAAGTGGCTGCCCGGCATGGCCAGGGGCGAGATCATCGGCTGCTTCGGGCTCACGGAGCCGGACTTCGGAAGCAATCCGAGCGGCATGATCACGATGGCGAAGGAGCAGGGTGACGGCACCTGGGTGCTCAACGGCGCCAAGATGTGGATCACCAACGGCTCCACGGCCAAGATCGCGGTGGTGTGGGCCAAGACGAACGGCGACCCGAGCGACAAGTCCATCCGCGGCTTCATCGTGCCGACGGACTCCAAGGGCTTTTCGGCGAAGGACCAGAAGGGAAAGCTGTCCCTCCGGGCGAGCGATACGAGCGAGCTCGTGTTCCAGGACGTGCAGCTGCCGGCGGACGCGATCCTCCCGGGCTCCGGCGGCCTCAAGAGTCCGCTGATGTGTCTCACGCAGGCGCGCTACGGCATCTCGTGGGGCGCGATGGGCGCGGCGATGGCGTGCTTCGAGGAGGCGCTCGATTACGCGCAGAACCGGGTGATGTTCGACAAGGTCATCGGCGGCTTCCAGATCCAGCAGGAGCGCCTCGCGAACATGCTCACGGAGATCGTGAAGGCGCAGCTCGTGTCGCTGCACCTGGGCCGCCTCAAGGACGCGGGCACGATGACCCCGCAGCAGGTGTCGCTGGCCAAGCGCAACAACGTCAGCATCGCCGCCGACATCGCGCGCGAGGCGCGACGCCTCCTGGGCGCCAACGGCATCCTGGCCGAGTACGGCGCGATGCGCCACATGGCGAACCTCGAGAGCGTCTACACCTACGAGGGGACGCACGACATCCACTCGCTGATCCTCGGCCAGGCCGTCACGGGACTCAGCGCGTTCAAGTAGGGCTGGCCCTTTCCAACTGCAACTGCCTCAACGCAGAGGGCGCAGAGTGAACCGAGAGGGCGCCGAGGAAAGGTTCATGCCTCCTCTGCGCCCTCGCTGTTTCCTCCGCGCCCTCTGCGTTGATGTAGTTGAAAGAGAGGAGGGACGGCGCGGTTGCGTGACCGGCATCACTGAACTGCGAACCGGGCATCCCGCTTGCCTCTCCAAGTAGTAACCAGAGAGGAGGATCCCATGTCGTTTCGCGAAGAGTTGCAGGGGCAGGACCAGCAGGTGGAAGAGCAGGCCGATCCCGAGTCGCGGTCGCTGACCGGTGCGCCCGGCGGGGCGCGCCAGAACGTCCGCAGCGGCACCAGCCAGGGCGCCGTGGCGCGGCCCGGCGGGGCGACGCAGAACTCCGGCGGCGCCATCGAGAACAATGCCGAGGAGCTCGGGACCGGACCGGCGCGCGGAGCGGATTGAGGTTGCACTTCAATTCTTCGCGGCCCCCCCGTACCATTATGTGAATTCTTTCACATGGGGGACCGGCGGTGAAGATTGCCGTATGCATCAAGCGCACTCCGGACTCCGAGTCGCGCTTCAAGATTGCCGCCTCGGGCGCCGCGATCGATGAGACCGGGCTGAAGTTCGACATGGACGACTTCGCCGGCTATGCCGTGGAAGCCGCCCTTCAGCTCAACGAGAAGGCCGGCGGGGGAGAGACGGTCGTCTACGCCCTCGGACCCGACAGCGTCCAGGAGTCGCTCCGGAAGGCGATGAGCATGGGCGCGGACCGCGCCGTGCACCTCAAGGCCGACGCGGTGCCCGCCGACGGCATCGCCGTCGCCCGGGCACTCGCCGCCGAGCTGAAGGCCGGCGGCTACGACCTCGTGCTCTTCGGCAAGCACGCCTTCGACACCTCGGCCGGCGTCATCGGCACGGCGACCGCGGAGCTGCTCGGCGTGCCGTGCGTGACCGCCGCGTCCGCGCTGAGCGTCGCCAACGGAAAGGGCGAGGCGCGCCGCGAGCTGGAGGGCGCCGCCGAGCTGGTGGAGTTCCCGCTGCCGGCGGTGGTGACGATCGACGAGGGCGTCGCCCGGCCGCGATACCCCTCCCTGAAGGGGATCATGGCCGCCAAGAAGAAGCCGCTGGAGTCGAAGCCGGCGCAGCTCGGCACGATCCGCATCACGGTGCAGAAGATGGAGCTTCCCCCGGAGCGGCCGGCCGGCCGAATCCTCGGCGAGGGTGTCGCCGCGGTGCCCGAGCTGGTGAAGCTGCTCCAGACCGAGGCAAAGGTGCTCTGATGGCGAACGTCCTGGTGTTCGCGGAGGCGCGCGGCAGCGAGCTGCGCAAGGTCGCGCTGGAAGCGGTGACGGCGGCGCGCGCGCTGGCCGACGCGTCGGGCGGCGGAGAAGTGCACGCCCTGCTGGCCGGTCCTCCCGGGATCGGCGCGCAGGCGGAAAAGCTCGCCGCATACGGCGCCGACAAGGTCATCGTGGTGGAGAGCCCGGACTTCGCGCGGTTCGCGCGCGAGTCGCTCGCGGCCACGGTGTCCGATCGTGCGAAGGCGGGTGGCTATCGCGCCGTGGTCCTCGGGTTCTCGTCGCAGGGGCGCGACCTCGGCCCGCGCATCGCGGCGCGTCTCGATGCCCCGATCGCGAGCGACGTCACCGAGATCGCGGTCACCGGCGAGACGCTCACGGTGAAGCATCCCGGCTACGCCAACAAGGTGACGATGACGCTGGTGATCACCGGGTCGCCCGTGGTGCTCAGCGTCCGCCCCTCCGCGTTCACGCCCAGGGAGTCGGCGAAGGCGGGCACGGTGGAGCAGGGGCAGGCGTCGCCGGCGAGCGGCGCCACGGTGACCGTGAAGGACGTGGTGGAGGGTGCGAAGGGCCGGCCGGATCTCGGCGAGGCATCGATCATCGTCTCGGGCGGACGCGGGCTGAAAGCGAAGGAGAACTTCAAGCTCATCGAGGACCTCGCCGACGCGTTCGGCAACGCGGCCGTGGGGGCGACGCGCGCGGTGACCGACGACGGCTGGCGTCCGCACAGCGACCAGATCGGGCAGACCGGGCGGCAGGTGAGCCCGCAGCTCTACGTCGCGGTCGGCATCAGCGGCGCCATCCAGCACCTGGCCGGCATGCGGACGAGCAAGACGATCGTCGCGATCAACAAGGACAAGGAAGCGCCGATCTTCAAGGTGGCCGACTACGGCATCGTCGGCGACGTGCTGGAAGTGATCCCGGCACTCACGGCGGCGGTGAAGGCGGCGAAGCAGCACTAGAGGCGTCGACTGGTCGACGTCGACTGGTCATTGCCTCGACGCAGCAGCGCCCGTGCACCCTGAAGTGGGTGCACGGGCGCTTTGCTTTCAGACGGTACTGCGCCGGCCGGACCGATCGACCGACCGACCGCCGTTTACGGTATCGGCCGGCCGTCCGCGTCGAGCACGGTGATCGGCGCGATGCCCGTGGCCTTGAGCGGGCCCTCGATCGTGGCGCGGTCACCGACGATCACCAGGTCCATGTGGCCCAGGTCGAGGTACTTCTTCGCCACGCGCACCAGGTCGTCGCGCGTGACCGCGTTCACGTTGGACGCGAAGTCGCGGAAGTAGCTCTCCGGCAGGTCCTGCGTGTAGATGCTGGAGACCGTGGCCGCGATGCCGTTGACGGAGGCGAACCGGCCCGGCAGCGACTGGATCAGCGCCTGCTTGCCCTGCACGATCTCGTCGTCGGTGAAGGGGACGTCGCCCTGTACGCCGCGGAACTGATACATGAATGCCATGAGCGCGCTGTCCGACTTGGCGCTCACGATGCTCCCGCCGGCGCGGAAGGGTCCCGGGCCGCGGCCGTAGGCGAAGTTGGAGTTCACCCCGTAGCTGAATCCCTTGACCTCGCGCACGTCGTGATTGAGGCGCGACTGGAAGAGCCCACCCAGCAGCGTGTTCATCACCTGGAGCGCGTAGTAGTCCGGCGTGTTGCGCGCAGGGCCGGCCGAGCCGAAGGCGAAGACCGACTGTGCCGCCTTGGGCTTGTCCACCAGGTAGATGGTCGTCGCCCTGGGGGCCGGCACCTCGCCGTATGCGAAGGTGGGACGCTCACCGCCGGCCGGCCACTCCGCGAACGCCTTCTCGATGGCCGCGCGTGCCGTGCGCGGATCCACGTCGCCCGCCACCGTGATGACGGCGCGGCCGGGCCGGAAGTACGCCTTCTGGAAGGCCACGACGTCGTCACGCGTGATGGCGCGCACCGACTGCTCGGTGGTGATGCGGCCGTACGGGTGCTGGTCGCCGTACACGACGCGCGAGAAGACGTTGCTCGCGATGGCGGTCGGCTGATCCTTGGCCTGGGTGAGCTGCACGAGGCTCCGGGCGCGCAGGCGCTCGAGCGCCGGCTCCGGGTTCGTGGAGTGCAGGAGCATGTCCACGAGCAGTCCCAGGGCCGGCTGCAGCCGGTCCTTGAGCGCGGTGAAGCGGATGGTGCCGCTCTCCTGGCCCACGCCGGCGACGATCTGCGTGCCCAGCATCTGCTGGGCGTCGGAGAGCTGCTCGGCGGTGCGCGAGGTGGTTCCCTCGCTGAGCATCGAGGCGGCGAAGCTCGCGAGGCCGACCTTGTTCGCGGGCTCGAAGGTGGACGAGCCGCCCACGAAGTCGATGTTCACCGCGACCAGGGGCAGGTCGTGCTTCTCGACGACGATCAGCTGCGCGCCGTTGGACAGCGTGGACTTCGTCCAGGTCGGGACGCGCAGGGCCGGCATCGGGCCCGCCTTCGGCTGCACCGAGCGGTCGAGGGTGGTCTGGGCACCCGCCGCGAGGGGCAGGGCGCAGGCGAGCAGCAGGAACTTGATTCGCGCGGTCATCGGGTGGTCCCCAGGATGTAGTGTCCGCCATCCGGCGCGACGGTGACGCTGGTGCTCGCCGCGGCCCTCGAGGCCTCCTCCGGCTTGCCCATGGGCACGACGCTCAGCACGACGCGCTGCGCGACGAGGTACTTGTTGGCCACCCGCTTCACGTCCGCGGGGGTGACGGCCTTGAGCTTCGCGTACTCACGCTTGTAGTAGCCGGCGTCGCCATGGAAGACGAGGCCGTCGTTGAGGATGTCGGACTTTCCCAGGTTCGACTGCAGCGCGGACACGAAGGCGAACTCGAGGCCCGCGGATGCCTTCGCGATCTCGGCCGCCGTGGGCCCCTCCGCCTTGAGCTGCGCGATGACGGAATCCGTCGCCGCCTCGAGCTCCGTGAGGGAGTGGCCCGGCCGCGGCGTGATCTGGATCAGGAAGCTGCCGACGTCCTCGTTGGGCGAGTTGATCACCTGCACCGCCGAGGCCGACTGGCGGTCGTAGACCAGGGCCTTGCTGAGGCGGGCGGTACGGGAGCTCGCCTTGCCGAGGATCTCCTGGAGCACGTTGAGCGCGGCGTCGTCCTCGCTCTTCTGGCTGGCCCCCAGCCACACCATGTAGAGCCGCGGCACCTGGACGCGATCCTCGAAGGTGAGGCGCTTCTCGGCGGTGAGGGGCGTGGCGGTCACGACGGGGCGGCGGATCGCCGGCCCGCGGGGGATGTCCGCGAAGTACTTCCGGACCATCGCGCGTGCCTCGGCCGGCTGGAAGTCGCCGGCGATCGTCATCGTCGCGTTCGCGGGGGAGTAGTACTGGCGGAAGAACTGCTTGACGTCGTCCACCGAGGCGTGCTGGAGGTCGGTCAGGTAGCCGACGACGGGCCAGGAGTACGGATGGGACGCCGGGTACAGGGCGAAGTCCGTGATCTCGTACGCGCGGCCGTAGGGCTGGTTGTCCGTCCGCTGGCGACGCTCGTTCTGCACGATCTCGCGCTGGGCGTTGAACTTGGCCTCGTCGAGCTTGTCGAGCAGGAAGCCCATGCGGTCGGCCTCCATCCACAGCTGGCTCTCGAGGTAGTTGGACGGGACGACCTCGTAATAGTTGGTGCGGTCGTTGTTGGTGGAGCCGTTGTTTGTGCCGCCCACTCCCTCGGTGAGGCGGTCGTGCAGGCCGTAGGGGACGTGGCCCGAGCCGGTGAACATCACGTGCTCGAACATGTGCGCGAAGCCGGTCCGGCCGGGCACCTCGTTCTTGGAGCCGACATGGTAGTACATGTTCACCGCGACCTGCGGAACCGAGTGGTCGGGGGCGAGCACGACCTGGAGCCCGTTCGGCAGCGTCATGCGCTCGAACGGGATGTTGATGGCGCTCCGCGCGCCCTGGGCCTGGGCCGGGGCCGGGGCGGGCAGGACTCCCGCGAGCGCAACGAGCGCCGCGAGGAGGGGGGGCCGGATTGGTGACATGAGGGCGGGGATGAAGTGGACGCCGAGCGTGCGACGACGTGCTGAAACGTGCGGCAGGGGCTGGCCCGCGGCAACCGCAGGCGCTGGCCCCGCAGACAAGACACCCCTCGGCGGGTCGAAGTTTCACCGGGGCGCCATATTCTTGTTGGCGGCGAGGCCCCCGCATAGCTTCCGCTCGTCTGCGCCGGTGGCGGCGCGCGCCTTCCTCCGATTGCACCCCCGATGACCACGCAGAGCGTCGTGTTTCTCTTCGTCCTGACCCTGGCCGCGGGGTTCTTCGCGCTCAACGTGCAGCGCCTCGTCAGCTACCTGCACGTCGGGCACGCCGAGGGGCGCACCGACCATCCCCTCACGCGCATCCGGAACGTGCTGGAGATCGGCATTGCGCAGAAGAAGATCCTGCGCGATCCGGTGGCCGGCCCGATGCACGCGCTGATCTTCTGGGGATTCATGGTGCTCACGGCGGGCACCGTCGAGATCCTCGTGGCCGGCGTGTTCCCGAGCTTCTCGTACGCGCTCTTCCTGCCGAAGGCGGTGTACGCCGCGTACTCCGCCTCGCAGGACATCTTCGCCGCGCTGGTGATCCTCGCGGTGGGCTTCGCGCTGTACCGGCGCATCGTGCTCCACCCGAAGCGGCTGGAGGGGGACAACCTCGAGCACACCGACGCGCTCATCATCCTCAGCATGATCATGGGGCTGATGGTCACGCTGATCATCGGCACGGGGTTCCTGCTGGCTGCGCACCCGGATGCCTTCGGCCCGGAGAAGGTCGTCTCGCGGCCGCTGGCCATCGTCTTCGGCCACCTGATCTCGCCCGATGCGGCGATGACGGGCTTCCACGTGTTCTGGTGGGCGCACGCGCTGCTGATCCTCGTCTTCCTCAACTACCTGCCGTACTCCAAGCACCTGCACGTCGCCAGCTCGCTCATCAACGTGTTCTTCTCGAACACCAGCGGCCCCGGGCAGAAGGGCGTGATGCGCTACATGGACCTCGAGGCCGACGTCGAGCACTTCGGCGCCAGCGACGTGGAGCACCTCTCCTGGAAGAACCTGCTGGACGGGTACTCGTGCACCGAGTGCGGCCGCTGCACCGCCGCCTGTCCCGCGAACATCACCGGCAAGCCGCTCAGCCCGCGGAAGATCATCGTCAACACCCGGCAGCGCCTGATGGAGAAGGCGCCCGTGATGACGAACGACCGCATGGAGTTCCTGCGTCCCGCGCTGCTGCACGGCGAGGGCGCGGACGCCGGCGCCGCGACGGTGGAGGAGGTGATGGAGCACCGCCTGATGGACACGTACATCACGGAAGAGGAGCTCTGGGCGTGCACGAGCTGCCGCGCCTGCGTCACCGAGTGCCCCGTGTCCATCGACCAGCTCGACGTCATCAACGAGCTGCGGCGCAACCTCGTGCTGACCGAGTCGCGCTTTCCCGACGAGCTCCAGCCGGTGTTCGAGTCCCTGGAGCGCAACGGCTCGCCGTGGGCGTTCAACCCGGGCGACCGCGCCGACTGGGCCCAGGGGATGAACATCCGCACGATGGCCGAGCTGCACGAGAAGGGCGAACGGCCCGACGTCCTGTTCTGGGTCGGCTGCATGGGCTCGTTCGACGACCGCGCGAAGAAGATCACCGTCGCCTTCGCGCGGATCCTCCAGTCCTGCGACATCAGCTTCGCGATCCTCGGCCAGGAAGAGCACTGCCACGGCGACCCGGCGCGGCGCATGGGCAACGAGTACCTCTACCAGACGCTGGCGAAGGACACGATCGAGACGCTGGACCGCTACCAGGTCACGACGATCGTCACCCACTGCCCGCACTGCTTCCACCAGATGGGCAACGAGTTCCCGCAGCTCGGCGGCAACTACGAGGTGATCCACCATTCCACGTACATCGAGCGCCTGCTCCAGATGGACCGGGTGCCCCTCAAGACCGCCGAGGGGACGAAGCTCACGGTAGCGTACCACGACAGCTGCTACCTGGGACGGTACAACGACGTGTACGACGCGCCGCGCGAGTCGATGCGCCGCGCCCTGCCGGTGATCAACCTCGTGGAGCCCCCGCGGTCGAAGGACCGCGGCCTGTGCTGCGGCGCCGGCGGCGGGCGCATGTTCATGGAGGAGAACACCGGCAAGCGCATCAACGTGGAGCGCACCGAGGAGCTGCTCGCGACCGGCGCCGACGCGATCGCGGTGGCCTGCCCGTTCTGCATGACGATGATGACCGACGGCGTGAAGGCGAGCGGCAGCGAGGTGCCGGTGTTCGACATCAGCGAGGTGGTCGCGGGGCAGCTGAGGAGTTGAAACGGATTAGCGATTAGGGATTAGGGATTAGGAACTGACTGGGCTGCCCACTCAGATCTGTCATCCCACGAGCGCGCGCAGCGCGTCGAGTCGGGATCCTCCCTCCCTGCGGACGGGCCAGCGTCGCGGCAGGGACAGCAGATCCCGACACTCGGTCGCGGCGCTCCCTCCTGCGGGATGACAGCCGCCCGGGACGCCGGGGCGCGAGTCCGGTCCGAGTGGCATCCCGCGCAGTTCCTAATCCCTAATCCCTAATCCCTACTTCTCCCTCACTCCGCCTTCCACCGGATCTTCCACAGCGTGATCGTCTGCCGGATGTCCCCCTCGGCGTACGGCCGCGGGTCTCCCTCGCTCGTGAGGCCGCGCGCGGCGCATTCCTGCCGGAAGTCGGGCAGGGCGATGCGCCCCGGGTCGGCGATGATCGCCTCGCCGCCGCGCGCCAGGGTCGCCGCGATCGCGCCGGCCACCATCGCCGCATAGCGCGGCTCGTAGAGCACGTCGGACGCGAGCACCACGTCGAACTTGCCGAGGTCCGCCGGCATCTTCGACCAGTCCACCATCCGCGTCCCGATCAGCTTCCCCGTCGCCGCGGCGGCATTGAGCTTCGCGAAGAGGATGGCGTCCTCGTAGTAGTCGGTCGCGGTGACGTCGGCGCCGGCCAGCGCGGCAGCGATCGCGACGAGCCCCATCCCGCAGCCCAGCTCCAGCACGCGCTGCCCCTGGAGGCGCATCGTCCGCACCTCCCCCGCGAGGATCTGCGCCGACGGCCAGAGGTCCGCCCAGTAGGGCAGCCGCTCGTCCATCACGTAGTCGTCCTCGCTGATCAGGTCGTCCGCGTTGGCGGGGCTGAGCAGGTCCACGTCGCGCCCGCCGACCTGCACGGTGCGCGTCGTGGTGCGGAACCGGCGCTCGAGATCCGCGCGCAGCGATTCCATCGGCGTGAACAGCGGCTTCTCGCTCATACGGCCAACACCTCGCTGCCGCCAAGGTCTCCATCCAGCGGGATGGCACGCAGCACGGTGCCCGCCGCCACGTCCAGGGGCTCGGGAGGGACCACCAGCAGCGCGTCCGCGGCGCCCATCGAGGTCAGCATCCCCGAGCTCTGCGCACCGGTGAGCCGCGCGACGGGCGGCCCGCTCGGCGCATCCTCGAGCACCACGCGCATGAAGTGGGTGAGCGGCGCCGCCAGCCGGATCGGCTCCGCCGTGACCACCTCGATGGCGCGGCGGTGCGGACGGCGGTGGCCGCCCAGGGTGCGGACGATCGGGCGTCCGAACAGCTCGAACGTCACGAGCGCGGAGACCGGGTTGCCGGGCAGGCCGAGCCACGGGATGCCGAACACGCTGCCGAATCCGACGGGCGCACCTGGCCGCATCCGCACCCGCCAGAGCGACAGCGTGCCGCCCAGCGCCTCCACGACCGTCCGCGTGTAGTCGAAGTCGCCCACGGAAACGCCCCCGCTGGTCACCACCATGTCGCACCCCTCCGCGCCTCGCAGGCACTCGGCCAGCCCGCGCGGGTCGTCGGGCGCGATCCCGAGGGAGACCGGCTCCCCCCCCGCGGCATCCACCGCCGCCTCGAGGCTGTAGCTGTTGGACGACACGATCCGCTCCCCCGATTCCACGCGCGCGAACTGCTCCACCGGCACCAGCTCGTCCCCCGTGGCGAGCACGGCCACCCGCGGGCGGCGAACGACCACCGGATAGGCGACGCCGATGCTGCTCAGCACCCCGATCTGGCTCGGTCCCAGCAGCGTGCCCGGCGCGAACACCGCACGCCACGGCATCACGTCCTCGCCGCGCGGCCGAATGTTGCGCGCGGCATCCCGGTCGTCACGGACCTGCACCGTGGCGGCTCCACCATCCGTGTCCTCCACGCGGACCACCGAGTCCGCGCCCTCGGGCACGGGCGCCCCCGTCATGATGCGCGACGCCTCGCCGGCGCCCACCACGCGCACGCCCCGCTCGCCCGCCGCGATGGTCTCGATCACGCGCAGCTTCACCGGGCGGTCGCTCGACGCGCCGCGGATGTCCTGCGCCCGCACCGCGAAGCCGTCCATGCTGGAGTTGTCCCAGGGGGGCAGGGCCACCGTGGAGCGCACCTCGCCCGCCAGCACGCGCCCGCGCGCCGAGGAAAGCGACACCCGCTCGGCATCGAGCGGCGTGAGACGGGCAAGCATGTGCGCGCTCGCGTCGGCGACGGCGAGCCGCGTCACCGCTCCCTGCGGACCGCGATCGCCCACTACGGGTCCAGTCTCATCGACGCGAGCCGCACGCTCAGCGCATCGGTCACCTGGTCCACTCGTCGCGTGGGCACCACGTAGTTGTTGCACAGCGCGCTGAAGAGCAGCACCCGTCCGTCGGCGGTGGTCACGTACCCCGAGAGCGAGCGTGCCTTGTCGAGCGTGCCGGTCTTGGCGTGCACGTTGCCGGCCGCCGCCGTGCCCTTCATGCGATTGCGGATCGTTCCATCCACTCCCGCGATCGGCAGCGCGTCGTAGAAGACCTGGAAATCCGGGCTCCGGCGCATGGCGTCGAGCACCTTCACGATGGTGCGCGGACTGACGTAGTCGTGGCGCGACAGGCCGCTGCCGTCGCGGACGACGAACCCGTCGGGCGCCGCGCCCCACGCCAGGAGCTGCCGGCTCACGACCTGTGACGCGGTATCCGTGCGGCCGACTCCAGTCGCCTTCAGCGCCAGCGTGCGGTACAGGATCTCGCCGATCTGGTTCTGCGACGGCTTCTCGAAGTACGGCATCACCTCGCGCAGCGTCGGGGACTGCATCGTCACGATGGAGTCGACGCTCGACGTGCCGCCCTTCACCGTGGCGCCGAACACGTTCACGCCTCGGCTCTGAAGGGCCTCGCCGAACGCGGCGAGGAAGGCGCGGGGATGATCGCGGAACGTGATCTCCTGCACCACGCTGTCGCCCGCGGCGATCGTGCCGCTCACGAGCACCCCCGCGCGCGACGAGTCCTGCGCCAGGGTGATCGCCGCCGCGGCCGCCACGGAATCGGCTCGCGTGGCCGTGGCCGGCATGCCCGCGACGGTGCGGGCGCGGACGATCAGCGCCGGATAGGTGGCGGCGGGACGCGTCACGGCCCGCACCGGGTCGCCAGCACGCGCGCCGCCGTACACCACGACCTGGGTGAACCCCTCGTTGAAGTACAGCGCGTCCACGCCGGCCGAGTACGGGGCGTCGAGGTCGTCCCAGGACCATCCGTAGCCGAGGCCCGAGTCCAGGAAGGGGCTCGGCGCCGCGACGAGCTGGCCGCGTACGCGCGTGATGCCGTGGGCCTTCAGCGAATCGGCGAGGGCGCGCAGCGGCTCCAGCGCGTCGGTGGGGTGCATGTGCGCGCTGATGCTCGGGTCGCCATTGCCGCGCACCACCAGGTCGCCATCCAGCTGGCCGTCGCGCACCGCGCCGCGCGCGAACAGCGTGGTGGACCAGCGGTGGCCGAGTCCGAGCTGCGTGATCGCGGTGGACCCGGTGATGAGCTTCTGGTTCGACGCCGGCATGAAGAGCTTGTCGGCGTTGCGCGCATAGAGCGTCTCGCCACGCCCCGGATCCACGACGAGCAGCCCCCAGTTCGTGCTGCGGAACTCCGGCACGTCCACGAGCGAATCGATGTACTGCTGCAGCGCGAGGCGCGACATCGTCGGGCTCACGGCCTGCGCGGCGGACGCCGGGGCAGGGAGGGTGGTCGTCGGCGGATTGATCGTGGTGCAGCCGGCGACGACGACACTGGAGGCGAGAAGGACGGAAAGCGCAGCGCGCATGGAGCGAAGCTGGTGCGGGAACGTCGCGAGGGGCGGCGACGGGACGGCGGGGACCCGCGTAAGATGGCCTGCGCGCCGCCTAGCGTCGAGTCGCGGCCGGCGCCTCGCCGCCGAGCAGCGCCAGCGCGGCCGGCGTGTCGACGCTCGTGAACAGGTGGGCGGGGTCGCCGAAGCGGGCGAGCTCCCGGTCGCCCATCGTCACCGCCGCGCCGACGGCCATGAGCGCCTCGTACAGGGCTCGCGCGCGCCGCTCGCCGGTGGCGAGAAGCCGTTCGGCGATGCCGAGGCACTCCGGGCGGTAGTAGGCGCAGAGTGGCTCCGCGGTGGACGCTGCGCCGTGCACGGGCACGCCGCTCGCCAGCGCGGCCTCGCCACGCTGCCGCAGCGAGCGTAGCAGCGCGCCAGGGATGAACGGCATGTCCCAGGCGACGACGAGCACGGACGCGCCTTCGCCGGCCCGCAGCGCGGTGACCAATCCCGCCAGGGGCCCCAGACCAGGCTCGCGATCCGCGACCAGTCGGAAACCAGGGAACCAGGCGTCGCCGCGCGGATCGTTGATCGCGACGACCTGCAGATCCGTCGCCTCCGCCAGCGCCGCCAGGGCGCGGTCGGCGATGGGGACGCCCTCGATGCGTGCGAGCCCCTTCGGCGCTCCATCGAAGCGGCGGGCCGCGCCCCCGGCGAGCAGCACGCCGACACACGTCTGCGCGCTCACGCCGCCCCGCTCAGATCCGCAGTCCGCGCTGTTCGGCCGCGAGGTCCAGCTCGGCGGTGAGGGCGCGCTCCACGATGAGCGAGTCCAGCCCGCGGCGCGGGCGCTCCTTGATGAAGCGGCCGCACTCGTTGCACATCACGAGGTCGTAGCCGAGCGCGGGATTGGCGATCCGCGCGATGGACGCGCGATCCTCGGAATCGCAGCCGAGGCAGCCCGTTCGCCGCGAGCGCCACTGGGCGTCGCACCGCGCACAGACGAGCGTCCGCTGCGTGGCGCGCTCCACGAGCACGATATCCGGGGATCCGCCGCAGCACGGGCAGGCGATGCGCGTCCAGCCCTTCCAGGTGGCGGGAGCGCCGACCATCGCGCTCGCGGTGCGCAGCAGCGCGTTGCCAACGATGATGGCGGCCTGGCGCGCCACGCGCCGGCGCGCATCGCGCGGCGTGCGGTCGCCCGTGAACCATCCGCTCACGAGGTCGTCGATGTCCAGCTCTCCGTCGAGGATGGCACGACGGTCCTCGTTGGACACGAAGCCCGCGACCTCGAACGCTTCCAGCACGCGGTCGAATCGGGGCTGGAGATCGCCGCACGATCGCAACACCCGGAGCGCGTCGTAGGCCACCTGGCCACCCTTGATGCGGGCGCGCGCGGCGTCCACGTCGAGCACCGGCTCGCACGCCCTCGCGACGTCGGCATGCACCCGCAGCACAGCCTCGAACTGCTCGGCGAGCGTCGTGCGCACTGGAATCGGTCGGGTGGAAATCATGGTGGGCACGGCATCTCCGGCACGGCACGTCGCGTCCTGACCGGACCCCGTGTCCGGCCGCGCGCGACGCTGCCAGAAGCACGACCCAGCGCGCCGAACGTCACGACGCGCGCGTGGCGTCGCTGGTGCTCAGTCCGGCTCGTGCGTCGCGCTCAGCGTTGCGTCTTCCGCCACCGTGACGCGCACAACGCGGGCCGCGGTGCCGAGCGCCGCCTGCACCCGTTCGGCAATGAACACCGCGAGGTTCTCGCCGGTCGGGAGCAGCCGCCCCTCGGCGAACTCCGGGACGTCGAGGTTGATGTTCGCGTGGTCGAACCGGT
>JAQBPZ010000196.1 GCA_028287225.1 Gemmatimonadota bacterium | reverse complement strand
TGATGGCGGTGAGGTGGCCGAGCACCACGCTGTGGAAGCGCGTCGTCGGATGCCCGGGGCTCGCGGCGATCACCACGGCGGAGGGGCCGAGCGCGGCGAAGAGCCAGGGCGACCGCGTGGCGAGGGTCATCGCGCCCGCCACGAGGATGAGGAAGGCCGAGGCCATCGGCACCCAGACGGAGTCGGCGGCGGCGGCGGGAGACCGCGCCGCGATGCGGCGCATCGTGCTCGTGTGGCTCGGCGCCGGCGCCGCGGTGGTGCCGGAAATCGGCGCCGCGGGGATGGTGGGAGTGGCGACGGTGGGAGTGATCATCGTGGGAGTGCACGCGGTGAGGGACACGAACGCGGGCTGCACCGGAAGGACGGAACCGGCGGCGCAGTGGTCACGAACCGGCGCCGCTGGTCGTCCTGCGATGCACAGGTCCCGCGCTGACCCCTACGACGAACACGGCACGATGTCCTTCCTCATCATCGACGACGAGCGCTTCGCGCTCGATCTGGGCGAAACGATCCTCGGCGGGCGCGCGGATGAGCTGCTCGCGGGTTCGGCGCTCGCGGGCGAGGCGCCCTTCGCGGTGGTCGTCACCAGCGTGGGCGCGGAAGCGTGGATCCGCGCACTGCCCGGCGGGCGCCCTGTGCGGCTGCGCGAGGACTGGCTGACCGATGCGCCGGTCCGGCTGCGGCACGGCGACCGGCTGACCATCGGGGCGCTGACCTTCTTCTATGGGGACGTGAGCGCCGCGCAGCGGACCTCGCCCGTTGCGGGGGTTCAGGACGCGCCGGATCCGCTGGCGCCCTGGACGGCGTCGGAGGGAACGGCGCCGACCGGTGGCCGCCTCACGGCGCTGGAGGGCGGCGCGGCGCACGAGATCCCCGATGCGGGGCTGTCGATCGGGCGCGATCCCGACTGCGGGCTGGTGGTGGCGTCGCGCACGGTGTCGCGGCGACACGCGATCGTGGCGCCCGATGTGCTGGGATACGTGGTCCGGAACCAGAGCGGCAACGGGGTGCACGTGAACGGGCGGCGCATCGAGGGGCCGACGGTGCTTCGGCAGCGCGACCTGCTGCGCGTGGGCGACGTCGAGTTCCGCTTCGAGGCGGACGACGCCGATTACGAGCCGACGACGCCGCAGTCGCACTCGCACACCGCGGCCGTCGCGGCGCCGGTGGCGCCGGCGGGCGCGGTGCCGGCACGGCAGGCGGCACCGCTGCTGGCGACGCTCGAGGTCCTGGCGCGCGGCGTGGAGACGGGCGTCCGTCACCGCATCGAGCGCCCCGTGGTGCAGCTTGGCCGCGCCCCGCACTGCGACGTCACGATCGGCGACGACAGCGTGTCGGGCACCCACGCGACGCTGCTCTGGCGCGCCGGACGATGGGAGCTCCGCGATGCCGGCTCGCGCAACGGCAGCTACGTGGACGGCACGCGGATCACCGAATGCCGACTGCCCGACGCCTGCGAGATCCGCCTGGGCAACGTGAAGCTCCTGTTTCGCGCGATCGCCCGGGCCGAGGACCTGCAGGCCACGCGCGGCATCGTCGGCATCGTGGACGGCGACCTGCGCTGATCTCCCGCTCGACGACCGTGCGTCGGCGCGCCGCGCGCACGCGTCACCTCGCCGCCGGCGGCACGGCGGGCTGTGACCCCACGACTTTCCATGCGCCGCCCTCGCGGCGCAGCGCGGCGACGAACCGGCTGGTGTCGCGATCCGCGCCGGTGGCGCGGCCGTCCTCGTTGGGGGCGACCGTCACCAGGTACTCCGCCGTTGCCGAGTCCTTGCCCGCTCTGGATGGAGACGAGGGGACCACCAGGTGCCGGCGCCCCGCGACCACCATCCACCCGCGACGCGCCTGCCCAGTGGGGAAGGCAGGGCCGGGCGACGGCGTCCAGCGTGCGACATTCGCCTGGCCGGCCGGCGTGACCCGCACCGTGCACCAGCCGGGATCGGCGACGGGGCCGGCAGCGGAGTCCTTGAGCACGATCCACCCGTGCACGACGAGCGGCTTCCAGTTGCCGACCTGATCCCGTACCGCCGCGCTGTCGGCGGCCGTGGTGAACTTGGCGATCACCTCCGCGCAGGAGAACCATGGAGGCCCGTCCTGCCATACCCGCTCGCGGACCGTGGCGGTGTCGAGCGCGGGGTGCGCGGCGCGGATCGCGGCGAGTGCT
Organism: Gemmatimonadota bacterium; assembly: GCA_028287225.1. Lineage (GTDB taxonomy): Bacteria > Gemmatimonadota > Gemmatimonadetes > Gemmatimonadales > Gemmatimonadaceae > AG11. The sequence continues at coordinate 10,535 of JAQBPZ010000196.1, read as the reverse complement.
TCCTCGCGGCTCGGGCCCCGGGAGCAGGCGGCGAGGAAGCCGAGGAGGGGCAGGAGCAGGCGGCGGGCAGGAGGTCGTGCAGTGTGCATTGCGCGGCTCCTGTGCGAAGTGCGTTCCAGACCGCCGGAATCGGCCACATTCGATTCTCGAAGGCGGTCACGAAGCACCGAGCGTAGACTTGTGCGGGCCGGAGCCCGCGAAACGGGGCAACCCGACGTGACCACGGAGGATGGATGAGCGCTGAGCTGTCTGGCGGAATTCGGCTGCGCACGGCGACGGAGGCGGACCACGCCGCCATCGGGGCCCTGCTGGCGTCGGACGCCCAAGCCGCCGAGCCGGCTTCCCTCCCGGCGGGCGACCGCTACGTGGCGGAGGTCCGCGGCACCGTCGTCGGCGTCGCCGTCCTGGAGCGGTTCGGGGGCGACGGGCTGCTGCGCGCGGCCTGCGTGGACGCCGCGTGGCGGGGGCAGGGCATCGGCACGGCGCTCATCGAGCACGTGCTCACCGAGGCGGCGCTCGCGGCGCTCGATACGGTGGTGATCCTCACGGCGCGCGCGCGTGGCTTCTTCGCCCGGTTCGGATTCCGCGAGGTCTCGGCGGGCGAGGTGCCCGACCCGGTGGCACGCGCGGTGGCGCGGGGCGACGCGCCGACGAGCGCCGCGATCCCGATGCAGCTGCGCCTCGCGGAGTCCTGAGCCCACGCTCGACGCCGTGCCCTCTCACACAAAAGCGTGAGGAGGATTGCAGATTCGGTGCACCGGAACGCTCAGTACACGCGGCGGCCATCGCGCTGGCGGGAGACGTCGAACAGGGTGCCGATGGTCACGATCGCGAAGGGTCGCTTCCGCAGGCCGTCGCTGAGCACCACCGGATAGCCCGCGTCGATCCGGACGCTGGTCACCGCGCCGTTCGCCGAGAGCACGCGGAGGCGCCCGCCGATGACGGTGGCGCGGATCTGGTTGTCGGCGCGGTCGGCGACCTGCCAGCGATACGAGCTCGCGAGGAAGGCGCCCGCGTCGAGCACCGCGCCCGCGCCCACGCGCGTGAGGTGCAGCGAGCGCTCCACGGAGCCGGCCAGCGCACGCCCGGCGCGCGCGGCGAAGGGCCGCACCACGGGCGCGGTGTAATCGCCCGTCTGCATCAGCGAGAGCTGTCGCAGGTCGGGATCCAGCTCGAGCAGCCGCTCGGCGGTGAGCCGCGCGCCCCACATGCCGCGCCACCCCGCGCCGTACCACGCGGCCGAGAGCCGCTCGATGTGGTTGGCGTCGACCAGGCGGCCGAGGTAGCCGGAGGTCCAGGCGTCGAGCATGAGGATGCTGCCGCGGGTGGGCAGCCAGACGCGGCCCATCCAGGCATCCACCTTGAGGACCGGCACGTCCAGCGCCCGGTCGTAGCCTCCACCGACGATCGCGTCGCCCTCCCAGCCGAGCGGGACGTCGAGGAATCCGTTGCCGGGCACCACCCAGCTCGCCGTGTCGAACACCGCCGTGCGCCGCGAGATGCCGAGGTCCGCCCCGAGAAAGCTGCGGACGTGGGCGGTGCCGCTGGTCGCGAGCCGGCGGCTGCCCGAGATGGAGGCGGCGCTGTCGAACTCGGCGCCCACGTTGAGCTGCGTGACCGCGTGCGGTGCGCTGCCGACGCGCCGGCCCACCAGGACCATGGCCGCCAGCGTGTGCAGCGGCCGGTCCGCCGCGACGGTGTCGCCGAAGGAGAGGCGCGCGACGTTCGCCTCGGCATGCCACCGGTCGAAGACGCTGTACTCGTGGTTCCGGAGGCCGGCGCGCAGCGTGTGGGCGCCGCCGAGGCTGGCGACGCGGAGGTTGCCCGCGACGTCGCTGCCCAGCAGCCAGGGATCGTTGATGGAGAGGGCGGCGCCGGCCCCGCGCGGCGACGTCTCGCTGGTGAGCGCGACCGAGCGGCCGGTGCCGAGGAAGTTGCGCTCCTCAACGCCGAGCGAGAGGATGGAGCCCGGCCGGAGCTGCGCGCGCGGGCGGAGGGTCCAGGTGTCGCGCGTTCGCACGAGGAGCGCGAGGTCCCCGTCGCCGCAGCGGCGCGCCTGGAGCACCACGTCGCTGAACAGCCGCTGGCGCCGGAGCCGGCGCATCGTCTCGCCCACCAGGAGCGTGTCCACACTGTCGCCCGCGGCGAAGAGCAGCTGCCGCCGGATGGTGGCCTCGCGCGATGCGCGATGCAGAGGCGCGATGACACGCGCGACGCCGGGCAGCTCGGGCGACTCCGACACGATGGCGACGGACGTGATGCGCGCGCCGCTCAGCGATGCCAAAGACGCGCGCGATTCGGTCACGGAACAGTCGTCGGCGCGCGCGGGGGACGCGAGGACGCACGCGCTCAGCGTCGAGCACGCGAACAGGCGAGCGATGCGCAGGAGCGGGGGCGGTGGTGCCGGCGGGACGGCGGCGAGGCAGGACAGGACGGGTCGGCCGCTGGGCAGCCGCCGTCGACGATGCGGAGGAGACTGCACCTCTCGGCGGCCGGTCACAAGTGCGGCGGGACCATCGCGCCCCCTCAGGGCTGGCGGAGCTCCACCTCGCGTTCGGCGGCGGCCGCGCCGCGGGCGCTGGTGATCGCCAGGGTGATCCGGTAGCGGCCGGCGGGCAGGGTGGAGAGGTCCAGCGAGAGGGCGCGCGGCATCACGCCATCGGCCGCCGGCCGCGCCTCGTTCCAGCGCACGCGCACCGGGGAGTCGGGATCGGCGAGCCCGAGCCGCTGCCGCGCCGCACGGAAGAATCCATGGTCGGTGCGCTCCACGATGATGGAGGTCTCCACCTGCGCCCCCGCCGAATCGGATCCATAGGCTTCCCAGTACAATCCGATCGGCTGGCTCACCGATGCGGTATCGCCCGGGATGGCGAGGGCGAGCGCCTGTGCCAGCGTGGGCGCCTCCGCGTCGGCGGGCCGGTACACCAGCAGGTCCGACAGCGCGATGGCGCCCGAGTCGCGGCGTTCGGCGAAGAGCGCGCGCGAGCGGGCAAAGGTGCCGCTGGCGCTGTCGCCCAGCTCCACGCCGACGAGCCGCGGCACGCCCGGCACGGTGAAGGATCCGCGCCCCACGCGCGCCGAATCGAGCCGGCGCGCACGCGCGCGGCCGTCGGCACCCAGCACGCCGATGGAGACGGCGGGAGCGGCGAGCGAGTCGTCGGCGGTCGCCCACGCGGCGGCGGCGAGGGTGGAATCGCCGCGGCGGAAGCGCGCGAGCTGCACGGCGACGCCGGCCAGCCGGCGAATGGCGCGATGTGCGTAGCGCGACTCGCCGTGGAGGTCGTCGAGCGCCCAGCCGTCGTCCCGCGCGACCGCGCCGCTGTCGAGCAGCGCCTGCCGCGGACCGAAGTGGAAGCTCGGCGACGGGTCGTGGCCGAGGATCTCGGGCTCCAGCGTGGAGAGGCCCGCGGGTACGATGCGCGACCAGGCGACCGGGAGGCCGTAGCGGAGCACGAGCTCCTCGGCGTCCCTGCCCCAGCTCAGCCGGTGCGGCGTCACGGCGGAGGCGAGCAGCGTGGCGGCCAGGCGGCGCGCGTAGAACTCGGACCGCCACTCGTTCGCCCCCGCCGACAGCCTCGGTGTGGCGAGCATCCAGTAGCGCGCCTCCACCGGGAGCCGCTCCTGGCAGGCGAGATGCTCGTAGCGAGCGCGCGCGTCGCCGGGGAGGAGGGAGGAGATGTCGCGCCATGCGCAGCGGGTGGAGTCGGGCATGGCCGCCAGCGCCGCCGCGAAGCCCGAGTCGGCGACGGCGAGGTCGCCGCGCGCGTGCGCCGCCGAGGCGCGCAGGGCGCTGCACCACCAGGCCTCGGCACGGCACTCACGGGCCACGCTGTCGGCCGACGCCGGATGGCCGTCCTCCAGGCGATAGTAGACGCGCATGCCCGAGATCCATCGATCGGCGGGGTGGCGCTCGCCCAGGGCGTCCAGCTCGCGCAGGAGCTCCGCGCGCCGCTCGGCGACCGCGGCAGGCTCCGCCGGGTGTGCGCTCTCCGCCCCTTCGTACCACCAGCAGAAGCGGCCGACGCGCACGTCGCACCGCCCGCCCCCGCCGAGCGACCAGGGAAGCACGTAGCGGCGCCCGCGCTCGAAGCCGGCCTGTGCGTCGTGCGCGCGGCCGATGTCGCGCAGGGAGTCGTCGCCGGCCGAACGCGGCGTGCCGGCGACGAGCTGGAGCTGAAACGCGAGGGCGAGTACCGTCAGCATCTTCGAGGTCCTCCAGGCGACCGGATCCGCTCCGCGGACCCCGCGCACCGCTCCCCCCCCGGTCAACCCGGCGTGGGCTACCGGAAGAAGTAGAGCAGCACGCCGAACTCCAGCGTCGCAGCAATGATGCCGAACGCGATGGCGAGGCGGATGTCCTTCCGGGTGCGCTCGTGGTCTTCCTTCATGCCGTCTCGGTGCGTGGTGATGAGGGACTCGCCATGGAAGGTGTCGAATCTGCCCGGACGACGTCAACGGTGAGTCCGCGCGGTCGCCTGGGCTGTCCGCGTACGCGAATTCCCACGAATGCGAGGCGAATCCGGACGAATGGGGGCGGGTGAGGCCCCTTGCAACCCTCCATCAGCAACCCGACGTGCACTTTATTGGGCTGGACCATGCCGGAGAGCCGCGCGGCCCTGATTCGCGCTGACTCGCCCCGCATTCGCGAAGATTCGCGTACGCGGACAGCCCAGGCGACCGGCGCACCCAGGGGAACACCATTGGCGGCTTCCCGTCGCGCCGAGCCGAACCGTGGTTAAATTTCCCACGGACCTCCCGGCACCGGGCGGCCGAGCACGCCGCAACCCGCGTCTCCATCCCAGCGCCCCCGCCCGCATGCATTGGTTGGTGAACGCCGCGACCCGCGCCGGCCTGGCCGGGACGAAGAACGTCACCGTGAACCAGGGCACGCCGCTGGGCAAGGCGTGGGAGCTCGTCGCGCGGGACCTGCGCATGGAGCCGGACACCCTGGCCGCGAAGATCGCGCCGGTGCTGCGGATGAAGTTCGCCGACCTCGACTTCGTGGAGGTCAAGGCCAGGCGCCTCCTGCCCGAGAAGGTGGCCCGCCGCTACAACGTCCACGCGCTCCGCGAGACCGACCGCGAGCTGTTCGTGGCCTCCAGCGATCCCAACAACTACGACGCCGAGCAGGACATCGCCTTCGCGAGCGGCCGGCGCGTGGTCTTCGAGCTGGCCTCGCCGACCGCGATCACGCGGGCCCTGAGCGGCGCCTACTCCACCGATGGCCTCGTGGAGAGCCTCCTGCACAATGCCGACGCCACGCTCGCCGACGCGGTGCGGGTGCTGGAGGAGGATGCGCCCGAGGAGGTGACCGAGCAGGAGGTGGATTCGGCGCCACTGGTGAAGCTCACGAACCTCATCCTGAGCGACGCCGTGCAGCAGAGCGCGAGCGACATTCACATCGAGCCCGGCGGCGCCAAGGGTGGCGCGGTGCGCTTCCGCGTGGACGGCGTGATGCGCCAGCACATGGCGCTCCCCATGGCGGCCGTGAACCGCATCGTGTCGCGCATCAAGGTGCTCGGCAAGCTCGACATCGCGGACCGCATGCGTCCCCAGGACGGCCGCGCGCGCATCCAGATCGCCAACAAGTCGTACGATCTCCGCATCTCCACCGTACCGACGCGGGACGCCGAGAAGGCCGTCATCCGCATCCTGCGTCCCGATTCCGCGAAGTCCCTCGATGAGGTCGGCCTGGCCGGCCCGGAGCTCCAGCGGTTCCGGCAGCTGATCGGCTACCGCGACGGCATCGTCATCGTCACCGGACCCACCGGGTCGGGGAAGACGACGACGATGTACGCGGCGATCGCGGACGTGGCCGATGGCCAGGTGAACGTGATGACGGTGGAGGATCCGATCGAGTACGAGCTGCCCGGCATCACGCAGATCCAGGTGGAGACCAGGCGCAACGTGACCTTCGCCTCGGCGCTGCGGTCGATCCTGCGACAGGACCCCGACGTCATCTTCGTGGGCGAGATCCGGGACCAGGAGACCGCCCAGGTGGCGGCGCACGCCGCGGCCACGGGACACCTCGTGCTGGCGACGCTGCACACGAACGACGCGATGAGCTCCGTGTCGCGCCTCGTGGACCTCGGGCTGGACCGCACGACGGTCACGGCGGTGCTGCGCGGGTCGCTCGCGCAGCGGCTCGTGCGAAAGCTGTGCACCGAGTGCAAGGAGTTCATCTTCAGCGGGTACACGGAGGACGAGGAGCGGCTCGCGACGCAGTTCGGCCTGTACCCGACGATGCGTCCGGCGGGCTGCGCGAGCTGCAACAACACCGGCTACCGCGGCCGGCTCCCGATCACCGAGGTGGCAATCGTCACGCCATCGATGGGCGAGCAGATCGCCGCCGGCGCCACGGCGCCGCAGCTCCAACGGATGGCCGTCGCGCAGGGGATGCGCCCGATGCGCGAGGTGGCGCTCGAGCGCGTGCGCATGCAGGAGACCACGCTCGAGGAGGTGGAGCGCGTGCTCGGCGAGGTCGCCGAGGAGGCCGCGGCCGTGTCGGCATCGGCGCCGCCCGTGATCCTGCTGATCGACGACGACGAGATGCTCCGCCACCTGGCCAGCTCGATTCTCGAGACGGGCGGATACCGCGTGATCGCGACGCCGGACGGGGAGACGGCCCTGCACATCCTCGAGGGGGGGGAGGACGTCGCGCTGGTGGTGACCGACCTGCGCATGCCGGGCATGGACGGCGAGGCGGTGCTCAAGGCGCTCCGGGGCCGCGTGGGAACAGTGCTGATGCCCGTGATCGTGCTCACGGGCAGCGACGAGCACGACACCGAGGTTCGGTTGATGGACGCTGGAGCCGATGATTACATCAGGAAGCCGATCGATCCGCCCCGATTTCTCTCTCGCATCAAGGCCGCGCTGCGACGCGCCGGAGTGTCATGATGACGGACATGTCCAACGGAGAGGAGATCGCCGAGCCGGTCTCGCTCGATCCCGAAGCGCTGGAGCGTCTCCGCCGATTCGGCGGCGCGAAGCTCCTCGGCGAGATGGTGCGCCTGTTCCTCGACGCCGCACCCGCACGCATCGCCGCCGCGCGCGAGGGCAGCGACGCAGGGGACGCCGCGGCGACCGAGCTGGCGCTGCATTCGCTCAGGAGCAGCTCCGCGCAGCTGGGCGCGATGCGCATGCACCGGCTCTGCGGGCAGGGCGAGCAGCTGGCGAAGAGCGGCGACCTCGGCATCGTGGGGCTGCTGGTCTCGGACCTGGAGGACGAGTTCGTGCGCGTGCACGAATGGTTGACGGGATACCCGGATGGAGGCAGGGCATGACGACACTCGCAGTAGTGGAGGACAACGCCGACAATCGGCTGCTGCTCCAGGCGATTCTCGACGGGTTGTACGACCTGGTGGAGTACGAGAACGGCGTGGACGCGCTCGCCGGTCTCGCGGCGTCGCTGCCGGACCTCGTGCTGCTCGACATCTCGCTGCCCGGGATGGACGGGAACGAGATCCTCGCGCGCATCCGTGCGGACGCGGGGCTGCGCCGCCTCCCGGTCATCGCCCTGACGGCGCACGCGATGGCGGGAGACCGCGAGAAGTACCTGGCGGCGGGCTTCAACGACTACATCACGAAGCCGATCGTCGACGAGACGATCCTGCTCGGCGCGATCGAGAAGTGGCTTGGGGCGTCGCGGCGGGGAGAGTTGTGAACTGAATAACGAGTAACGAGTAACGAGTAACGAGTAACAGGAGCGTCCCGAGCGGAGGTCATCCCGTGAGCCGCAGGCGAACCGGGATCCGTCGTCCCTGCAGCTTGGCCAGGCAATCCGCTGGGAAAGTCGATCCCGGTTCGCGCTCCGCGCTCACGGGATGACAGGGGCGTCCCTCGACTTACTCGTTCCTCGTTACTCGTTGTTCCTTTCATGCCTCCCGCAGCGCCGCCATCGGGGTCTCGCGGAAGACGTCGCGACCGGTCAGCAGCCCGATGCTCACCGCCAGCGCGATCATCAGCGACGCGACCGCGAGGGCCGGCACGATGGCCGGCGAGAAGGGCTGCTTGAAGACGAAGTGCATCAGCGCCCACGCGCCGCCCACGCTGAGCACCACGCCCACGAGGCTGCCGAGGGCGCCCAGCAGGAGATACTCCGCGAGCATGATGCGGCCCACCTGACGCCGCGTGGCGCCCAGGACCTTGAGGAGGACGCCCTCGCGAAGCCGCTCGCGGCGCGTGGCGCTCACGGCGCTGAACAGCACCGGGATGCCCAGCGCCAGGCTCAGCCCCGCCATGAAGCGGATCGCGGCCGTCACCTTGTCCAGCACCTTCGCGATGGTCTGCTGGATCAGGGTGAGGTCCAGGCTCGCGACGTTCGGGAAGCGCGTCACCACGTCGCGCTGCAGCCGAGCCACCGCCGCGTCGCCGCGCACGTCGGCCAGCAGCACGAACTGCTTGGGCGCATGCTCCAGCGCGCGCGTCTCGAACACCACGAAGAAGTTCGGCTCGAAGCGCGACCAGTTCACCTCGCGCAGGCTCGTGACGCGCGTGGGGATCTCCACACCCTGCACGTTCCAGGTGATGGTGTCGTGGATGCCGACGTGCAGGTCGTTCGCGACGGCGACGTCGAGCGACACTTCCGGGAGCGCGGGGGGGGCGCTGCCGCCGGTGTGGAAGGTGCCCGTGCGGACCTTCTCGGACGGCATCAGCACGTTCCGGAACGTGGAGCGGTACTCCCGCCGGAGCACCCATCCCGCCGGCCGCTGGCGCCGCCCATCGCGCCGCCCGGTGTCGCCCTGCACGATCGCCTCGCCGCGCCGCGAGTTGATCGCGACGATCTTCATCGGCACCATCGGCGTCCGCTGCGTCACCGTGTAGCCCTTGGCGCGGATCATCGAGTCGAGGGGTGCCCCCTGGTCCTCCTGCACGTCGAAGAACAGCACGTTGGCGCGCGACGCGTCCACCTTGAGGCCCACGGTGCGCAGCAGGTTGTGCTGCACCTGGTACACGGTGCTCATGAGGAACACGCCGAAGCCGAGCGCGAGCACCACGGACCGCGTCTGGTTGCCGGGACGATAGAGGCTCGCGACGCCCTGCCGCAGCACGAACGGCCAGTTCGGCCGCACGGCGCGCCGCGCCGCGGCGCTCATTCCGGCCGCGGCCAGGTACAGCGCGGCGACGGCCAGCCCGATGGCCGCCGAGAAGCCGAGCCCCCGCTGCCAGGTCTCCGCGCGCGCGACGCCGAGGGCCGCGATGCTCGCGACCACCAGCACGCTCACGAGGATCCGCGCGACGTCGAACCGCGCCCCCTTGAGCGCCTGCGCGTCCGACTCGCGGCGCAGCGTCTGGAGGGGGGACACGTTGCGCAGGGCGACGAGGGGGCGCAGCGCGAACACCAGCGCCACCCACACGCCCACGAGGAGCCCGGTGAGCAGTGCCGTGGGCTCGATGCTGACGCTCACGTCCACCGGCAGGAAGTCGTGCATCACGCGCGGCAGCAGGAGCTGGAGCCCCACGCCGAGCAGCGCGCCGAAGGCGGCGCCGAGCAGCCCCATCGCGGCGGCCTGGAGCAGGTAGATGGTGAGCACCTGGCGGCTCGTGGCGCCGAGGCAGCGCAGAATTGCCACCGTGTCGATCTTGCGCATGACGAAGGCATTGACGCCGCTCGCCACGCCGATGCCGCCGAGCAGGAGCGCCACCAGGCCGATCACGCTGAGGAAGTCGCGGAGCTGGTCGATGGCCTGGGTGAGGTTGAACTCCGTCTCGGCCGCGGTGCGCGCGCGGACCTGGGCCTTCTCGAGCGGCGCCTTGAAGCGCGCGAGGAAGGTGGCGGCGGGTAGCGTGGGCGGGAGCTTCACGAGCAGCTGCCGGTCGGAGCGGCTGCCGAAGAGCAGCAGCGACGTCTCGTCCAGGAACCGCGACGGGATGTAGACGCGCGGCCCGATCGCCGAGCTGACGGCGACGTCGCCCGGCACGCTGGTGAGCGTCCCGGAGATGACGAAGCGCGCGAAGCCGAGCGAGAGCGTGTCGCCGACGTGTGCGTCGAGCGCGATCAGCAGGGAAGGGTCGACGAGCGCGTAGCGGCCCGACTGGAGCTGCTCCCACCGGCCGGCCGGCGCCGTGAGGATCTTTCCGTAAAATGGGTAACCTGCGGTGACCCCCCTGATCTGCGCGAGCCGAGTGGCCCCGGTGCGCTGCACGAGGGCCATGGAGGCGAACGTCGTCACCTCGGCCGTCTGCACGCCCACGCGCGAGAGCGCGCGGATGGAATCGACGAGGGGCTTCGGAAAGTCGGTGCGTGTGGAGAGCGCGACGTCGCCGCCGAGCAGGCCACGCGCCTGCTCGCGCACGCTGCGCTGGGTGTTGCTCGCGAAGGAGTCGATGGCCACCAGCGAGGCGACGCCGAGCGAGATGGACGACATGTAGAGCAGGAGCCGGCGGCGGGCCGTGCGGCTCTCGCGCCAGGCGAGGGCGAGGAGCTGGGAGGTGCGCATGGGCGGCCCGGTCAGCGCACGAGCGCGACGCCCGACGTCGCGCCCCGGAGCGTGGGCGCGTCGCTGATCACCGCGCCGTCCGCGAGGCGGATGATG
>JAQBPZ010000191.1 GCA_028287225.1 Gemmatimonadota bacterium | reverse complement strand
GCCCCTGGGCAGCGCGCTGGAGGCCGTGGTGGCGCCGGCGCTGCTCGTGGCCGGCGCGCTCGACACGCGGTACGTGGCGCTCGGCGAGTCCCTGGCGCGCGAGCTGCCGAACGCACGGCTCGTCGTGGTGCCGGGCGCCGGGCACGCCGTGGCGCTCGAGCGCCCCGACGACCTCCTGCACCATGTGCTGGAGTTTCTCGACGCCCGCTAGATTGCCTGTGTCCCGCCACTGCTGGGAGCCACGCGGGGAAACGAGTGATCAGGAGAGCGCATGAGCGTCGAGTGGAAGACGGTCAAGGAGTACACGGACATCCGCTACCAGCGGACCGACGACGGTATCGCGAAGATCACCATCAACCGGCCCGAGGTGCGCAACGCCTTCCGGCCGGAAACCGTCGCGGAGCTGATTGACGCGTTCAATCACGTGCGGGACGACACCACCACCGGCGTGGTGCTGCTCACCGGGGAGGGGGACCTCGCGTTCTGCTCCGGCGGCGACCAGCGCGTGCGCGGGAGCGGCGGATACGTGGGGCAGACGGACACCCTGCCGCGCCTCAACATCCTGGACGTGCAGAAGCAGATCCGCTACCTGCCCAAGCCGGTCATCGCAGTGGTGGCGGGGTTCGCCATCGGCGGCGGCCACGTCCTTCACCTCGTCTGTGATCTGACCATCGCCGCGGACAACGCGCGCTTCGGGCAGACGGGCCCGATGGTCGGCAGCTTCGACGGCGGCTACGGCGCGAGCTACCTGGCCAGCGTCGTCGGACACAAGAAGGCGCGCGAGATCTGGTTCCTCTGCCGCCAGTACGACGCACGGCAGGCGCTGGACATGGGCCTCGTGAACACGGTGGTGCCGCTCGCGCGGCTGGAGGAGGAATCCATCATCTGGGCGCGCGAGATCCTCGAGAAGAGCCCGATGGCCCTTCGCTTCCTCAAGGCCTCGTTCAACGCGGACACCGACGGCCAGGCCGGTCTGCAGCAGCTCGCCGGCGATGCCACGCTCCTCTACTATCTCACGGAGGAGGCGAAGGAAGGCAAGAACGCCTTCCTGGAGAAACGGAAGCCCGACTGGTCCCGCTTCCCCCGCTTTCCGTGACGAGCGCGGGCGCTGCCCCGGCCGCGGCGGCTCCTTCGTCGCGCGCGCGCTCGTGGATCATGGCCTCGCGGCCCGCCACGCTCCCGGCGGCCGTGGTGCCGGTGGTGGTGGGCGCAGGCGCCGCGCTGAGCACGGGCGCGGCATTTCGTCCCCTGGTGTTCCTCGCGACGCTGCTCTCCGCGCTCTGCATCCAGGTAGGCACCAACTTCGCCAACGACTACTCGGACTTCCATCGCGGCGCGGACCACGAGGGCCGGCTCGGACCCACGCGCGTCACGCAGAGCGGCCTGCTCACCAGCGCCGCCGTCCGCGCCGGGATCATCGTCGCTTTCGGTGCCGCCGCCCTGCTCGGCGCCGGCCTCGTGTTCGTCGGCGGATGGCCGATCGTGCTCATTGGCATCGCGTCGATCATCTGCGGGCTCGCCTATACCGGGGGGCCCTGGCCGTTCGGCTATCACGGGCTGGGTGACCTGTTCGTGTTCGTGTTCTTCGGGCCCGTCGCCGTCGTCGGCACCGCGTTCCTGCAGACCGGAGCATGGAGCCCGCTGGCCCTTGCCGCCTCCGTGCCCATCGGGCTGCTGGTCACCAACATCCTCGTCATCAACAACCTGCGCGACCTGCCCACCGACCGCGACGCGGGCAAGCGCACGCTCGCCACGCGCATCGGCGATCGCGCCACCCGCGCGCAGTACGCACTGTTCGCCCTGGCGGCGTTCCTCGTGCCCGTCGCGCTGTCGCCCACGTCGCCCGCACGACGCTGGCTGCTCCTCCCGCTGTTGAGTGCACCGCTCGCGCTCGCGCTGGTGCGCGTGGTGCTGGGCGGACTCGCGGGACGCGCGCTCAACCCGATGCTGGGCCGCACCGGCCGCCTGCTGGTGGTGTTCGGGGCCCTCTTCGCCATCGGGCTCGTGCTCGCCGGCCGCGCGTGACGGAGCCCGGGCCGGCGCTCCCCGACTGGCTCGCGCACCGGGCCGCCACGAGTCCGTCGCGGCTCGCGCTGATCGCGGGCGGACGTGAATGGACCTACCAGGCGCTCGATGCCGAAGTCGTGCGCACGGCGCGGCGGCTCGCGGGGCTGGGTGTGCGGCCGGGCGACCGTGTGGCCACGCTCCTCCACAACGGCCCCGGTGCCGTGCTGCTCACGCATGCGACCCGCCGCCTTGGCGCCACGCTGCTGCCACTGAACATCCGGCTCACGCCCGCGGAGGTCGCGTGGCAGATCGAGGACGCCACGCCACGGCTGCTGGTGGCCGACGCGCGCACCGCCGAAGTCGCCCGTGACGCGTGCCGCACCCTGGCCACCGTGGCGGTCATCGTGCTCGGGAGCGACGGCACGCTCGGCGCATACCCGGAGGCCGAGGTGTCGCTTCACCTCGATGCCGCGCCTGACGACGTTCTCGCCATCGTCTACACCTCCGGCACCACGGGGCGCCCCAAGGGCGCCATGCTGACCGTCGGCAACTTCTGGTGGAGCGCGCTGGGGTCCGCCATGAACCTCGGACAGCGCGACGACGACCGCTGGCTCGCAACCATGTCCCTGTTTCACGTCGGCGGACTGTCCATCCTGCTGCGCTCGGCCATCTACGGCGGCGCGGCAATCGTGCACGAGGGGTTCGACCCGCTCGCGGTGAATCGCGCCATCGACGACGAGGGCGTGACGCTCGTGTCCGTGGTGGCCACCATGCTCCAGCGGATGCTCGACGCGCGCGGGGACGCGCCGTATCCGCCGACGCTCCGCGCCGTGCTGCTCGGCGGCGGCCCCGCGCCCCGCGTGCTCCTGGAGCGCTGCGCCGCGCGCGGCATTCCCGTGGTGCAGACGTACGGACTCACCGAGACCACCTCCCAGCTCGCGACGCTTGCGCCCAGCGACGTGCGCAGCCATCTCGGCTCGGCGGGGCGCGCGCTGTATCCCAACCGGATGCGCATCGCCGGCGCGAGCTCGCCCGAAGACGAGGGAGAGATCCTCGTGCGCGGGCCCGTCGTCATGGCTGGCTACCACGGCCGTCCGGCCGAGACGGCGCGCGCGATCGTGGACGGCTGGCTGCATACGGGGGACATCGGCCGCATCGACGCCGACGGTTTCCTGTACGTCCTCGACCGGCGCGACGATCTCATCATCACGGGTGGCGAGAACGTGTACCCTGCCGAGGTCGAGGCGACGCTGCTCGCGCATCCACTGGTCGCCGAGGCAGCGGTCGTCGGCGTAGCCGACGAGACCTGGGGCAGCAGGGTAGTCGCGCTGGTGCGCCTCGGCGAGACCACGCCGCCGGCCGACGTGGTCGCCCAGCTCGCGGCGCACTGTCGCGCGAGCCTCGCGGCCTACAAGACCCCGCGCGAGATCATCGTGGCCACCGCGCCGTTGCCGCGCACCGCCTCGGGCAAGCTGCGGCGCGCCGAGGTGCGAGCGTCGCTCGCCGGTCCGCGAACTCCACCCATCAGCGCGCCCGGAACGACTCCAGGCGCGTCGTGAGGTCGTCGATGCGCGCGGTGTCCACCGAGACGCCGAGTCCCGGCCGCACGAGTGGCACCTGCACCAGGCCGACGTCGTCCATGGTCCACGCGGGTGTCACGATGTCCTGCGCCCAGTAGCGCGCGCTCGGGGACAGGTCGCCGGGCTCGCTGAACCCGGGGAGCGATGCCAGCGCCACGTTGTACGCGCGCCCGATGCCGCTCTCCAGCATGCCGCCGCACAACAGCGGCACTCCGGCGGCGGCGCAGCGGGAGTGCACGGCGAGCGACGCATGGAATCCGCCCAGCCGGCCGGGCTTCACGTTCAGCATCCGTGCGCTGCCAAGGGCGAGCGCCGACGCGGCGCTCGCCGCATCCCGCACGCTCTCGTCGAGGCACAGCGGCGTGCGAAGCTCGCGCTGCAGCTCCGCGTGCCGCACCAGGTCGTCGTGCGCGAGCGGCTGCTCGATCATCGCCAGATCCATGGCATCGAGCGCGCGCAGCGCGGCGCGGTGGTGCGCGTCGTCCAGTGAATAGCTCGCATTGGCGTCCACGCCGAGCCGCGCCTCGTCGCCGAGCGCGTCGCGCACGGCACGCACCTCCTCCACCTCGCGTCCGGGCGCAACCTTGATCTTGATGCGCTGGTAGCCGTGCGCCAGCGCATCGCGCGCCGCCTCCACCAGCGCGTCCGTCGTCTCGTGGAAGCCGAGCACGATGCCCGTGGCCACCTGGTGGCGCGGAGCGCTGCCCGCGGCACGAGCCAGCGTGGCGGCCAGGGCCTGCCCGCGCCGCTCGGACTCCAGGGCCCACGCACCCATCTCGATGGCGGCCCGGGCCATCGCGTGGCCCCGGACGCCGTGGGCGACCAGCTCGTGCACCGCATGGGCGCCGGCAAACGGAGTGCCCAGCACGCGCGGGAGCACCCATTCGCGGAGCGCCAGCCAGCAGGTGTCCACGGTGTCGGGGCTGTACGACGGCCGGGTCTCCGCCACACATTCGCTCCAGGCCGTGGTCCCGTCGGCGTCGGTGAGCTCCGCAAGGAGGATCCGCCGTTCGGTCGTCACGCCGCCGGCGGTGCGGAATGGTCGCACGAGGGGCAGCTGGATCTCGCGCAACGTCACGTGCGCAAGCCGGAACGAGGCGGCGAGGGTTGTCATCCGGCTGAGGAAGGTAGGCGCGGCGACGCCGGACGGGCAGGGTCGCACGGTCCCGCCCTGCGAGGAAATCATAAAGCTGCTTCCCGCAGCGCAGGTGTGGATAACGCGCGTGTTTCGCTCCAGTTACTGGCTCGTCAACCAACGTGAAGAAAGGGCTGGCCGGAATACCGGGAGCCGTTATATTCCCGCATCGTTTCAGGGCCGCCGGCTGGTCGCTCTTCCCTCCGCAATCGCCGACGCAGCGCCCGAGCCGATGCGCCATCCTGTCTGTTCCATTGCACACGTCGTAGGGGAGTGTCGTACGCAATGATCTTCGAATTCGAAGAGAGCGCGGCGCAAAACGCTCGCATGAAAGTGGTCGGTGTCGGCGGCGGTGGTGGCAATGCCGTCAACCGGATGATCGACGAACATCTCGAAGGTGTCGAGTTCATCTCGGTCAACACCGACGCGCAGGCGCTCCTCAGTTCGAAGTCCGATCTGAAGATCCAGATCGGCAAGAAGCTGACGCGCGGCCTCGGCGCGGGTGCGCGTCCTGAATTCGGCAAGCAGGCCATCGAGGAGAGTCGCGACGAGATGGCGAAGGCCGTCTCCGGGGCGGACCTCGTGTTCATCACCTGCGGCATGGGCGGCGGCACCGGCACCGGCGCGGCGCCGGAGATCTGCGCGCTCGCCCGCGAGCAGGGCGCCCTCACCGTCGGCATCGTCACGCGCCCCTTCCTCTTCGAGGGACGGAAGCGGATGCGCCAGGCGGAGCAGGGCATCGCGGAGATGCGCAAGCACGTGGACACGATGATCGTCGTGCCCAACGAGCGGCTCCTCGCGGTGGTCGGCAAGGGCATTCCCTTCCAGGACGCGCTCAAGAAGGCCGACGAAGTGCTG
This sequence comes from Gemmatimonadota bacterium, assembly GCA_028287225.1. Classification (GTDB taxonomy): domain Bacteria; phylum Gemmatimonadota; class Gemmatimonadetes; order Gemmatimonadales; family Gemmatimonadaceae; genus AG11. The sequence continues at coordinate 2,377 of JAQBPZ010000191.1, read as the reverse complement.
CTGCATGCCACGCAGGGCATCTCGTCGCTCATCAGCGTGACCGGTCTCGTGAACGTCGACTTCGCCGACGTCCGCACGGTCATGCAGAGCGGCGGCTCGGCGCTCATGGGCACCGGCATCGGGCGCGGCGAGAACCGCGCCATGGAGGCCGCCCAGCAGGCGATCTCCAGCCCGCTGCTCGACAACATCAGCATCTCCGGCGCCATGGGCGTGCTCGTGAACATCACCGGCGGCGCGGACCTCACGCTGGGCGAAGTGCACCAGATCAACGAGATCATCCATGACGCCGTCGGGGACGACGCCGAGATCATCTTCGGCGCCGTGCACGAGCCGGCGATGCAGGGTGAGATCCGCGTCACGGTCATCGCGACCGGCTTCGACAAGGCCATCCAGCCCGGCCACGTCGCCACGCCCGTCCAGGCGACCCCGGTGACGGCCCCCAAGGGCGCCCCTGTTATTCCTTTCCCGGGTAGTCGTCCTGCTCGTGTAGGCGGCGCGATTCCAGCCGCACGCCCCGGCAACGACATCCCTCGAGCCACCCGGCCCCAGGCTCCCCCGAGCCAGCCGAGCGGCGGGTCGCAGGATCTCAGCGACATGGAGATCCCGACCTTCATCCGGAGACAGATGGATTGAAGAATCGCAGCGTACGCGCCACCGGCTACATCGCGGTGGCCCTCCTGGTGGTGGCAGCGCTCCGGTTCACCCCGGAGCTCCCCGACAACCATCGCGCCGCCGACGTGCTGCAGCAGGGTGCCCCCTCCGGGAGCCCTGCTGCTCTCGTTCAGCGCGCCTCGCGCACCGAACGGCTCAACCGCGGCGAGACGCTGATCGGCCTGCTCAAGCGCGCCGGCGTGACCGACGGCGCCGCAAAGGAAGTGATCCGCGCCGCCACGGCCTCCGCCGTCGACGCCCGCTACCTCAAGGCGGGCATGCCCGTGGAGTTCACGGCCGACAGCGCCGGCGAGGAGCCGAGCGAGATGGTGTTCCATCTCGGCGTGGACCGGCTGCTGCACATGCGCCGAAGCGGCACGTCGTGGACGAGCCGCGAGGAGCGCCTCCCGTGGAAGACGGACACCGTCTCCGTGGGCGGCACCATCCACGCGAACCTCTACCAGGCGATGGACTCGTCCGCGGCCGCCTTCTTCCCGGGACACGGGAAGGACGAGCTGGCGTGGGCGCTGGCGGACATCTTCGAGTACCGCGTGGACATGAGCCGCGACCTCCAGGAGGGCGATGGCTTCCGCGCGCTCGTGGAGCGCAGCGTGGGCCCGGGCGGCGTGACGCGCGTGAGCAAGGTGCTCGCGGCCACCTTCACGCTCTCCGGCACGGACGTCTCGGCGATCCGCTTCGACAGCCGCACCGCGAGCGCCGGGTACTACGACGCCGAGGGCAAGTCGCTCCGCGCGCAGTTCCTTCGCGCGCCGCTCGAGTTCCGCCGCATCTCCAGCACCTTCGGCAGCCGCTTCCATCCGATCCTCGGCCGGTGGAAGGATCACAAGGGCACCGACTACGCCGCGAGCATGGGCACTCCCGTTCGCGCCATCGGCGACGCGGTCGTGCTGCGCGCCGGGTGGGCGGGCGGCTACGGCAACATGCTCGAGCTGCGCCACCGGAACGGCTTCGTGACGCGGTATGGTCACCTGCGCGGCTTCGCGGCCGGCGTCCGCGCGGGCGCGCGCGTGAGCATCGCACAGACCGTGGCCTACGTGGGCACCACCGGCCGCAGCACGGGGCCGCACCTGCACTTCGAGGTGCTCGTGGGTGGCGTGCAGCGCGACTCGCGCGTGGCGCTCCGCTCCACGGCCGGCGAGCCGCTGGGCAGCTCGGAGCGCGGCGCGTTCCAGGCGCACCGCGAGCGGATGCTCGCCTCGCTCAACAGCACGTCCGGCGTCGTACGGCTGGCGGCGCGATAGCGCGAAGTCATCCGTCGGCCGATCCATCCGGACACCAGCGAAGGGCCGCGAATCCACATGGATTCGCGGCCTTTCTCGCATCCGGCGTCCACGGCCTACCTTTACAGCGACTTCGACGCACGCCCGACCACTGAACTAGCCGACAGGCCTCCCGTACATGCTTCCCTGGCTCATCGCGATTGCCGCCGGACTCGTCGCGGTGCTCGTCCAGTACGGCCGAGCGGTGCTCGCGCCGCGCATGGCGCCGCTGGCCGCGCTGCGCGCGCTGGCGGTGACGCTGGTGGTGGCGCTCCTCGCGGGGGCGCCGGCCGGCCGCGCGCATCCGCAGCCTCCGCTCGTGGCGCTCGACGCCTCGGAGAGCTTCACCCGCGCACGGGTGGGGGGCGATGCGTGCTGGCGGACCGCCCTGGACTCCGCGTCCCGTGCCGGCGGCCCGCGGGTGCGCTTCGGCGAGACGATCCGCG
>JAQBPZ010000165.1 GCA_028287225.1 Gemmatimonadota bacterium | reverse complement strand
GGTCTCCTTGAACGCCTCCTGCACCACCGAGAGCACGACGTCCTCAACCGCCTTGCCGCGCTTCATGCTGCCGCGCACCTGCTCGGTGATCTCGCCGATCGCCTCGGCAACTGCCGCGTTGAGCAGGACGATCGGGAAGGCGATCGACGCCGACGAGCCGACGGCGCGGAACTCGAACTTGTTCCCCGTGAAGGCGAAGGGCGAGGTCCGGTTGCGGTCGGTGCTGTCCTTCTCGATCTCCGGCAGCCGGGCGACGCCGAGCTTGATCATCGCCTGGGCCGCGTTGGACGAGGCCTTGCCCGCCGCGATCGACTCGATCACGTGCGTCAGCATCGAGCCCATGAACACCGAGATGATCGCCGGCGGCGCCTCGTTGGCGCCGAGCCGGTGCTCGTTGCCGCTGGACGCGATGCCGGCGCGCAGCAGGCCGGCGTGGCGATGCACCGCCTTGAGGATTGCGGCCAGGAAGACCAGGAAGCGCAGGTTCTGGTGCGGCGTCCTGCCCGGCTTCAGCAGGTTCTGCCCGTCGAGCTCGGGGTTGTCGGCCGAGATGGAGAGCGACCAGTTGCAGTGCTTGCCGGAGCCGTTGATGCCCGCGAAGGGCTTCTCGTGCAGGATGGCCTGCAGGTTGTGGCGCAGGGCGACCTTGCGCAGCGTCGCCATGACGAGCTGGTTGTGGTCGACGGCGATGTCCGACTCCTCGAACATCGGCGCCATCTCGAACTGCGAGGGCGCGACCTCGTTGTGCCGCGTCGTGATCGGCACGCCGAGCTTGTAGAGCTCGTGCTCCACCTCGGAGATGCAGGCCTGGATGCGCTCGGGGATGCCGCCGAAGTAGTGGTCCTCGAGCTGCTGGCCGCGCGGTGGCGGGGCGCCGACGAGCGAGCGGCCGGACATCACGAGGTCGGGGCGCATGGCGAACAGGCTCCGGTCGATCAGGAAGTACTCCTGCTCGGCACCGACGGTGGTGAAGACGCGCTGCACCCCGGTGTCGCCGAGCAGCTCGAGCAGCTCGATGGCCTTGGCCGAGAGGATGTCCGAGCTGCGGAGCAGCGGCGTCATCTCGTCCAGCGCTTCGCCGTTGTAGCCGATGAAGACGGAGGGAACGCACAGGGTGCGGGTGTTCCCCGACTCGACGATGAACACCGGGCTCGCGGGGTTCCAGGCGGTATAGCCGCGCGCCTCCCAGGTGGCGCGCAGGCCGCCGGAGGGAAAGCTGGAGGCGTCGGTCTCGGTCTGGATGAGCTGCGACCCGGAGAACGACTCCATCGGCTGCCGGTTCTCGTCGAAGCTCAGGAAGGCGTCGTGCTTCTCGGCGGTCAGGCCGGTCTGGGGCTGGAACCAGTGGGTGAAGTGCGTCACCCCGCGGCTCAGCGCCCATTCCTTGATGACCCCGGCGACGACGGGCGCCACCTCGAGGTCGAGCTTCTTTCCGTGGCGGATGGAGGCGGCGAGCTTCTTGGCGACGTCCTTGGGCAGCTTGTCGCGCATCTGGCGCGCGCCGAAGGTGTTGATGCCGAAGTATTCGGAGGTCTGGAGCACGGCGTCGCCGGAACCATTGGCGGCCACCGGCCGCGGCCCGCGCGCGATGTCGCGGATGGAGGAGTAGCGCGAGAGCAGGGTCGGGGCGGTCATGGGAGCGGTCTCTGGAGTTTGCGAAAACTGCACGACAAGATGAACAATTTACATTTTTGTAGCCTGAAATAGCAAGAACAGCGCCTGTTTACTGCATTTTGGTCACTCTCGGATGTTCTCTTGGCAAGGTCAACAGCTTCAACACAAAGGTCAACAGCTTCAACACAGAGGACGCGGAGGAACTGCAACAGCCGCAGAGGGACGCGGAGGTCGGGCGGGCTCCGTCCTGGCCAGACCAGTTCATGTGAAGTGCAGAGCGGGGGTATTTTGGGGGTGCGCCAGGCACAGCTTCACATGGCGCACCCCAAAAAACGATACGCCCTCCAGGACCGGTTGGAGCTTTCAATTCCACTAGTGGCCCGCCCGACCTCCGCGTTCCTCCGCGGCTGTTGCAGTTCCCTCCGCGTCCTCCGCGTTAATGCTGTTGACCCTGCCGAGTAGCCGGCGAGACAGGCTGTGCGCCGGCGCAAGGAAGGCTAGCCTCCGATCCGCCCGAGCTGTCTGAGCTTCGGTACGAGCCGCGCCGTCACGCCGACGACGAGGAGCGACGCGAGGCCGCCCATCACCACCGTGGGCACGGTGCCGAGCAGCTTCGCCATCACGCCCGACTCGAACGCCCCCAGCTCGTTCGACGAGCCGATGAACACCGAGTTCACTGCCGACACGCGCCCGAGCATCTCGGGTGGGGTGAGCAGCTGAAGCAGCGTGGACCGGATCACCACGCTGATGTTGTCCGCCATGCCGCTCACCGCGAGCAGCGCGAGCGACAGGCCGAAGCTGCGCGACAGGCCGAAGCCGATGATCGCCAGCGCGAAGGTCGCCACCGCGACCAGGAGCACGCGTCCTGCCCGCTCGATCGGCGGACGATGCGCGAGGTATACGCCCATCAGCACCGCCCCCGCTGCGGGTGCCGCACGAAGGATGCCCAGCCCCTGCGGCCCCACCATGAGGATCTCCGCCGCGAACACCGGCAGCAGCGCCTCGGCGCCGCCCAGGAACACCGAGAACAGATCGAGCGAGAGGGCGCCGAGGATCACCGGCTGCGAGAGGACGAACCGCAGGCCGATGAGGAGGCTCGTGACGACCGACGTCTCCTCGAGGGCGCGCGGCAGCGGCTGGTAGCGCACCACGAGGAAGCCGACGAGCGCGAAGGTCATCAGCGCGGCGTCCACCGCGTACGAGGCGACCGCGCCGGCAAAGCCGTACAGCAGGCCGCCGACCGCCGGCCCGATCACCGCCGCGGTCTGCCAGCTGCTGCTGCGCCACGCCACCGCGTTCTGGTACATGCTGCGCGGCACGAGCTCCGCCCCCATCGCCTGCCGCGCGGGCTGGAGCACGCTGCGCGCGATGCCGCTGGCGAAGATGATCGCGTAGATCAGGTGCACCGGCGTGATCCCCGTGCGGCCGACCGTCCCCGCGCGCAGCGTCGGGGTCGCGCTCAGCGCGAGCAGGGCGAGCGAACAGGCCGCGAGCACGGCGAGGGCGGCGACGGAGAGCATGCGTCGATCGTGCCGGTCGGCGAGATAGCCCGCCGGCAGCGCGCACGCGATGAACGGCAGCGCCTCCGCCAGCCCGATGAGGCCGAGCGAGAGCGGGTCGTGCGTGATGGCATACACCTGCCAGCCGACGACCACCGCCTGGAGCTGCGAGGCGAGGGTCATGGCGAAGAGGCTGATGATGTACCAGCGGAACTCGCGGTGCCGGAGGGCGGCGTACGGGTCGTGCGGTGCCACGTCCGTCGTCATGTCCGGCGCGGTGGCCGGATCGCGTCCCGGATCGGTCACCGCTGCCGGGCGGCCACGGTGACGCGGAGCTGTTCGGCGTGCGCGAGGTGCGCGGCGACCACGGGCCGCATCGCGGCGACGTAGTCCTGGAGCTCGCGCCGCCGCGTGCCGGGCGCGAGCACGCGGTCGATCACGTGCAGCAGCTCGCGGTGCGACGCCAGGTCGACGTCGAGATACGCGGCGTCGAACGCGCGGCCCGTCAGCGCGCGGAGGCGGTCGCGGCGCGCGGTGCTCGCGTCGCGCAGCGCGAGGCCCGCGGGATCATCCTCGGCCGGGAGGTCGAGCCGCGCGAGCAGGTCGGTGAGCGTGGCGTTGAGCGACGTGTGGTCCGTGTGCATCCGCGCCGCGTACTCGCGCACGTCCGGATCCGACGCGCGCCCGGGTACGAGCAGGGCATACCCGATCTCGACGTTGTTGGCGACGAGGGCGATGCCGGCGACATGCGCGTCGGCGAGGGCGGCGGCAGGGGTCTCGGATGCCGAGGCCGCCGTGCGCGACGGACCGGGCAGGAGCGTGCTGCAGCCGGAAAGCGCGACGAGGGCGACGAGGCCGATGCGAGATTTCATGGCTCTATATATATGGACGGTGGGGGAGCGGCGTGCAGCGCAACCTTCGGGCGAGCCGTGATCCGGGAGTGACGGGCAGGAACTGCGGACAGCCTGGACGCAGAGGGCGCAGAGGGGAACGGCGCGGGCGCAGAGGACTGCAGTTTCCCCTCCGTGTCCTCTGTGTCCTCTGTGGTAAAACGCTCTTGCAACGGCGTTCAACCACAGAGGACACAGAGGGCACAGAGGACTGCTGCAAGGGAATGCTCTCCTCTCCATCCTCTCTTTTCTCCTCTGTGCCCTCCGCGTTGAAGCAGTTGAAGCTGTTGCCCTGAAGCCCTCGAAGAGGCACGAAGCTCGTGCAGAGTCCGCTTGTAACACGATGGCACCGCGCAAGTTGCATCTTAAATACCGAGGGAACACCGAAAGGTGGACAGGGGTATATCTCATCGTGAGCGGGACCGCTGTTCCGGACTGTGACGAACGCCTGGATTGGGAGCTGGACCGACATGATGAAGCAAGTGAAGATCGACTTCGCCGCGGCGGGGGGCGTGGACCTGGGCCGCCTGGGACGGAGCCTGCTGCTCCACGGTGAGCGGGTCGGCGACGGACGCTACCACGTGACGGGCGGCGAGCATGACCACTGGGTGGACCTGTACAGCACGTCGCACCCGCGCTGCGACTGCGGCGACCATCTGTGGCGCGAGCAGGTCTGCAAGCACATCCTCGCCGCGCTGCTGCGCGAGGGGCACGACCACGTCGTGGAAGCGGTCGGGCGCCTCTTCCGCGAGGTGATGGGCCAGCGGGGACGCAAGGCGGCGTAGGTCGCCCGTCGCCCTGTTCTTGCGCGAGGCGTGGCCATGGCTGCTCCGCGCAAGAAGCCCTTCGACATTCCCATGATGATGCGCCGCATCCGTGCGGCGGTGCGCGACTTTCCCGACGCCGCGATGTTCGCGCTGCGGGAGCAGGGCTACGGGACGCTGTTCCAGCAGCTCGTCGCCTGCATCATCTCGATCCGCACGACCGACGAGGTGTCGCTCCCCGTCGCGCTCGCGCTGCTCGGGGAGGCGTCCACGCCATCCGCGATGCGAGCGCTGGGCGTGACGCGGATCGATGCGCTGATCCACTCCGCGACCTTCCACGGGCCCAAGGCCCGGCAGATCCATGCGATCGCCGAACGGGTGCTCGACGAGTTCGGCGGCGAGCTTCCCGCGGATGCCGAGGTGCTGCGCTCGTTCGCCGGCGTCGGTCCCAAGTGCGCGAACCTGGCGCTCGGGGTGGCGGCGGGACAGGCGCGCATCAGCGTGGACGTGCACGTGTGGCGCGTCGTGAACCGATGGGGCTACGTGCAGGGGCGCACGCCGGAGGCGACCGGTGCCGCGCTGGAGGCGGTGCTCCCTCGGCGCTACTGGGTGGAGATCAACCGGCGCCTGGTGCCGTTCGGGAAGCACATCTGCACGGGGGTGCGGCCGAAGTGCTCGACGTGTCCGGTGCTGGAGTACTGCCGGCAGGTGGGAGTGACGGAGCACCGGTAAGTCCCGGAACTCCGCCGATGCCCCGCCACCCTCACTGTCCGGCCGGCGTTCCGGTCAGCTGCTGCGCTTCGCCCCGCGCTTCGCCGTCTTCTTCCTAGCCGACGTCTTCTTGCGCGCGCCGCCCTTCTTCGCCGCGCTCTTCCTGGCGCCGCCCTTCTTGGCCGCACCCTTCCTGGCTCCGCCCTTCCTGGCTGCGCCCTTCTTGGCTCCGCCCTTCTTGGCTGCGCCCTTCTTGGCCGCGCCCTTCTTCGCGCCGCCCTTCTTCGCGGTGCGCTTGCTCGGCACCTTCGCGCCCTCGGCGCGTGCTTCCGAGAGGCCGATCGCGATGGCCTGCTCGCGGCTGGTGACCTTGCGGCCGGAGCCGCTCTTGAGCGTCCCGCGCTTTTCCTTGTGGAGCGCGCGCTTCACGCTCTTGCCGGCGGCCTTGCCGTACTTGCGACCACTGGAGCTCTTCTTCGCGGCCATCTGTCGCACTCTCCGTTCACGAGGTGGTTGTTCGACAGCGGACGCACGTCGCGGCGTGCGCTTGGCCTGCATGGCGCAACGTTTGTTCCAGACTGTCTCGTCACTGTCGGGAATCGGCACGACCAACGCTGGTGAACCGCTTCAACGCAGAGGACGCAGAGGAGAAAAGAGAGGACGCAGAGGAGAGCGACACCTGGAAAGCAGTCCTCTGTGGCCTCTGTGTCCTCTGTGGTAAAACGCCGTTGAAGAGCATTTAACCACAGAGGACACAGAGGGCACAGAGAGGAGCATGGAGGACGCCAGGGTGTGTCTTCCTCTGCGTCCTCGCTGTTCCCCTCAGCGCCCTCTGCGTTGAAGCGGTTGCAGTACCCGACTGGGAAGCGGTTGCAGTACCCGACTGGCGCGATGAATCAGGCCGTCGCGGATTCCACCGGCGCGGGCCGTTCTTCGGCGGATTCCTCCGGCGCACGACGCCGGGCGAGGACGAGCGAGGCCTCGAACACGGCCATGCAGAAGCCCGACCAGGCCAGGCCCACGACGATCCCGGCGATCACGTCGGAGGGATAGTGGACGCCGAGGTAGAGGCGCGTGGCGCAGATGAGGAGGATGAGGATCACGGCGCCGGTGAGGGTCGCGACGCGCGAGCTGCGGTGCTTCTGGAGGCGCGCGACCAGGTAGGCGACGGTGCCGTAGCAGACCGTGGCGCTCATCGCATGACCCGATGGGAACGAGGAGCTCACCGCGGTCGTCTGCCAGTCGAACACGCTCGGCCGCGTGCGGTGGAAGACGAGCTTCAGCATCCCGTTGAGCAGGATGTTGCCCGCCACAGCCACCAGGAGGATGCGTGCCGAGTGTTTGTGCTCCGTGTGCCAGAGGAAGAGCGCCGACACGCCGACCACCATGAGCACCACCGTCCCCGTGCCCAGGTAGGTGAGCTCCACGGCGCCGGCGGTGAGGAGCCTGGTCTGGTGGCGTCCGAGCCACTGGAGCACCGCGACGTCGTACGCCTGGGTGGCCCCCTTCTGCACGGATTCGCCGAGTTCCGCAAAGGCCAGCGTGCCGGCGAGGGCGAGCACCGTGCCGACGATCAGGACGATGCCGACGGTGGCGTAGAAGTTCGTGGCGTGGGCGGCGGCCATGCGCAGCCCCTTGTGCGCGAGGCCCTTGAGCATGCTCGCCCGCCCGCGCGCCCGGGTGCGCCGTTCGGCGTCGGGGGGAGGTGGATCGTCGGGCAGCTGGGGCGGGTCGTAGGGGGACGTGGGCTCGGTCATGGGGACAAGATGGAGGCAGGACCCGCGCCGCGGCGAATAGGGACCGTTGGTGGAGGTTGAAGGGAGGGGTGCCGGAGGGTTAGCTTGTGAGCACGGCGCCGTGGCCAAGTGGTAAGGCGGCAGACTGCAAATCTGCTATTCGTCGGTTCGATTCCGACCGGCGCCTCTTCGATCTTCATGGGAGAAACGGGCCTTCCTTCGGCGAAAGGCGGGCTCGGATGGCAGTTCTTTCCAGGTCGCGTAACGGTTACGCGTGACACGAGCCAGTTTGCACGAAGCGCCCCCCCAGTCGGGGGGGCGCTTCGTGCATGGAGACGGGCTGCAGTTGTTTCTGCGAACCAGTGCGGCGGGTAGGCATATGGACCGGGCATCGTTGCCGTCCGCCAGATGGCCGTGCACGCCCACCAGGCAGTGATACTCGACGACGGCGTACGGCACTCCAGTACCGTGGCGCGCGTGGTACGGCCATCGTTCACGCCATTCGCCACAGCACCACCACCAGCCAGACGATATGAAGGCTCTCGCTCGAATGCGCACGCTGTTCCTGTCCCTGTCCGCGTTTCTAGCGCGGCCATCGCTCGCTCAGGACGCCGGCCAGTTGCTGGACACCGTCCACGTCACCTCCCGCGCCTCCACATCGGGAGCCAGCGCGACACGCTCGGTCGAGGTCCTCACGGGCGACGACCTGCGCCACCTCGCCGGGCGGTCGCTGGCCGAGCGGCTGGGACGAGCGGTCGGAGTGGACGCAGGCACGCGCTCGCCCGCCCAGGCCGACCTCTCGCTCCGCGGCTCGAGCTTCAACCAGGTGGTCATCCTGGTGGACGGCGTGCGCGTGAGCGACGTGCAGAGCGGGCACTACGCGCTGGACCTTGCCCTGCCGCTCGCGATGATCAAGCGGGTGGAGATCCTGCGCGGCGCCGGGGCGGCGCTGTATGGGAGCGATGCCGTGGGCGGCGTGGTGAACATCGTGACGCGTGACGACGATGCAGGCGAAGCGGGGCTCCGGGTCGGCAGTTTCGGCAGCGTCATGCTCGCCGGGCTCACGACGACTCGCCAGCACGGCTGGCGCCTCGCGCTGGGGGGAGACGCGGACCGCTCCAGCGGTCACCGCGATGGCACCGACTACGCCATCACGCAGCTTCGTGCGACGGTCGACCGGCCGACATCCATCGGACAGGCGCATATCGAGGTGGGGCAGGGAGTGCGACATTTCGGGGCGGCGAACTTCTATTCGCCGTTCCCAAGTGAGGAGACGACGCGCAGCACCACGGCGAGCGTCCGGCTGGAGGGTGACCCCGCACGGCCCGTGACCGTGAGCGGCGGGCTGCATACGCGCCGGCACAGCGACGTGTTCACCCTGGTCCGAACCGATCCCGCCCGCTACCAGAACGAACACCGGTCCTGGGAGACGGGGGGCGAAATGAACGTGCGCGCGGCGCTCTCGCCACGTGCCGTGCTGGTGCTGGGCGCTGACCTGCTGGACGCTCGGCTCCGCAGCCTCCGGCTCGGCGACCACGACCAGTTCCGGCGCGCGGCGTTCGGCGAGGTGACGCTGGACGCGTCCCACGCGGTGACGGTAAACGCCGCGCTGCGCGGTGACCACGTGCAGGATGTTGGCGGGTTTTTCTCGCCCACCCTCGGCCTCGCGGTGCCGCTGGCAGGCCGCGCGCAGCTGCGAGGCTCGGTGAGCCGAGGGTTCCGCGCGGCAACGTGGACGGAGCGTTACTATCGCGACCCGGCGAACATTGCCGATTCGTCGCTCGCCGTGGAGCGCTTCTGGTCCGGTGAGATGGGGCTGCGCGCGGCGGTGAGCCACGCCTTCGTGGACGTCGCACTCTTCGAGCGGCGGGGAACGGACCTGATCGACTGGGCGCGGCCGGCTGGATCGGCCGCCACGGTGCCATGGCGCACGATGAACTTCGCGTCGGCGCAGTATCGGGGCGTAGAAGCGACGATCAGCGCACCGGCCCTCGGCGGCGTGGACTGGGTGGTGCGCGCATCCGGACTCCGCTTCGATGCCGCGACCGCGGCGGGTCTCGAGGGCAAGTACGCGCTCCGCCCGCTTACGCGGAGTGTCGGACTGACGGGCACGCGAGCGCTCGGCGAGTCGTCTCGCGTCACCGTCGACGCGCTACGCGCCCGGCGCGCGGGTGAGGAAGGCCACACGCAGATCGGTGCGCATGTCACTCTGCCGCTCACGCGGGCGCTGCAGGGATCGCTCGACGTGGTCAATGTCTCCAATGGCACCTATCTCGATGCAGCAGGTGCACCCGTCGCTGGTCGATCCGCCTTCGTTGGGTTGGCATGGAACGCACGATAGCCAGCGACTGACAGCGGTCGCCGGTTAGAGGGGGCAGGCTCGTTGAAGTCCGCCCCTTCATCGCATGGCTGGAGCGCGGCGCTCGCCGACCGCATTCCGTCGGATGGGGGTCAGGCTCGTTGAACCCCATAGGAGGGTCCACGCGAGGTCGCGTGAGCCGGACTGCTGGAGCAGCAACATACCGGCGGCGACCCGCATCCCCGCTTGGATCAACGAACCTGACCCCGCTACACCGCCACGGCATCGGCGCAATCAGCGAAACCCTCGACCAGCACCGACAAGAAGACCGGCCAGGATACCACGAAGACGTCGAAGAACGACACGACGGGCGTCGGCGGTGCACAGGCGGCGCTGGTACCGGTCGGTGGTGGCGGCACACCGCCGACAGTCTCCTTCAACCGATCCGACGGCACCAGCACCACCGCCTCCTCGATGAGCGTCACCATCACCTGGTGCGCTCACTCCACCATTTCCCCGGGGTCCAGGCAGATCCTCCTCAACGGCGTCGACGTCACCGCCGGTTTCACGTACAGTATCGCAAGCGTATCTGGCTGTGTCGCGGCGCGCTCCACCGGGACCGTCGCCCTCCAGGTGGGGAACAACACCCTCGAGGGGTACATCGAGGACATCAATGGCTTGGGCGGCGACGCCATCGCGACGTATACGCGCCAGGCGAGCGCGCCGGCGTATCCGGTGGTGTCGACCGACTACGTCGACTTCTCCCGCTGCGTGGCGGACTGCTTCGAGTCGACGCTCGCGTACGCGATGCCGTCGTGCGTGAGCCGGGATGTATCGCGCAGCGTCAGCCTCCTGTACCGGAGCGGACGCGCGCATCCGTTCGGCAAGGCGGAGCTCGACGCGCCCGCGGCCGGGCCGGCCGGGACGAGGATTCAGCTGCAGCTCAAGCGCGCCGATGGCAGCCTCGTGACCTGGACGAATGGGGCGACCGCCCTGTACTACCAGGCGAACGCGGACCTAGCGACGCACCTGGTCGCGGAATTCGACGCCTCGACCCTGTCGACCGGGCGGTACAGCTACACGGGGCTGTCTCCTGCGTCCCGCCGCCCGAATCGCGCCTCCGTCCCCACCACCGTCCCAGCGAGCGCGATTCGCACATTCGCATCGATTCGCATGCACGATGCGAATTCGCATGCGAACGGACACCATCCACCGGCTTCGGTGACTGACGTCCGAAAAGCTCTTCCAGGCGATCCAGGCGGCGCCGAACGTCGCGCAAGCGTTGCTGAGCAAGATGGGAAGTGCCGAGCACTTCGCAAGCGAGCCAGGACCGCTGTCATTGATGGCATCAAGGCTTGTGATGGAGCCCATCATGAAGAATGCGACAACCAGCACGAGAGTGCACGGAGCGATCGCGCCGGGCCAATCGGCGATGCACGACTTTAACAACCTAGGCTACGCGTGGCCGCTACCGCGCGTATATACGTATGCGAGCTACACGACTTACATCACGAACATGTCCGACATATTCTGGCTCCTTCACAACAACGGGTATTGGAATGGAGGGTTCATCGAAGTCAATGACTTCTCCGCATGCGCAAGTGCGTCGGCCAAATACATCGCAGACTTGGGGGCTGGCAGACCTCCAAGAAGACTCAGCATACATGGCGGCCGCAATCAACGCCGTATCTTCATACACGTGTCAGTCGCAGCATGACGGGAAGAAGACCTGTATCGACTCGTTCATTTCCTCCAAGAAGTTATTTCTGATTGGGAACGGCGACGGTAGGTCGTACGATTCGACGGCGGGATATCTCGCCTCGCGTGTCCAGATGTACATCGACTGTGAGGCAAAGACCGCGGTCGCGTACGTGAACAACACGACTGTCGGCTGGGGTGAGGATAACCGCGGTGTGCCTCCGTACCCTCACCAGAAGAAGGACATGAAGGTCAACGTAGAAATGCAGGTGGACACTCGCCTCGCAACTCTCCTTGACGGTGTAGGATTTCTGGCCGTAGCCGGAGCGATAAGTGCCATACCGTATCTGTGTTTGGTCGCGTACGTCACGCTGATTCGAAAGCCATCGAGCGAAGAAGAACTTCGGCAACTGTCGTGGGCAGGTCCGAGCTGGATCGCAATCGCATGTGCATTGCTCGGGAGCGCTGTCGGAACCTTTCATGGTGGCATCTCGGCGGGAAGTACGACTTTCGCTGCAGTAGCAATTCTCGCGAGTGTCGTCGGATATGTCTATGCAGGGCTCATCAATGGCGTGTTGCTGTGCGCACGGCGACAGGGATGGGTCGCTGAGTAGGGCAGGCCCATCACACGAACGCTGTTTGCTGAGCGTAACACCTTCTGAGGAATCAATAGGGAGCATCCACCCTGTTGCTGGACTGATGCGCACACGACGCATTATGCAGGAATAGCACTCACGCGCATAGCCATGTCTGCGAGCCGGAGTGAAAGCGCACAACGGCGCTCGCATCTCGCGGCGCGGCGGCGCTCGCCGCCGCCGGCGCCCGCGCGTACTCGCCGAGGGGAAGGGCTTCAGCTACCCCCACATCCGTCGCCGGCTCCGTCGCCGCCACGCGCGTGCCGTCCTCAAAGCGCGAGGACCAGCGCAAGCAGAGGGCGAACTGCCCCGGCCCGGAAGCCGAGCTTCGACCGCGTGGCGCGCCCGCGACGACACGTCCTCGCGCACTGCATCGAGTGGCTGAAGAGGGCGACGAAGGGCGCGCCACGCCAGGAGAACGTGGTGATCCACTGCTTCGCCTTCGTGACTCATGTTGATCCGCCGGCGCTTCCAGTGCCTCGATTCCCCCATTCCTGCGTCAACTGCTCCCGATGCGCCATCCGGTGATGTACCTTGCGTCGCGACTACTTAACGGCCGCTGCCGCGTCCCGACCTCATCGCGAATGCGACTTCTGCCATGTCGACGGGCCCTCCTCAAGCTGGTGTCGGTGAGCTTCACCCAGTTTGATGGACGCCCAGATTACCCCGATTAAGCTTCGGGGTGGAGGTGTCCCGATGGGCAAGCTGAGCGACGGGCGGCGGTTCTTTTGTGCGGAATTCAAGCTCGAGGCCGTGCGCCGCATGGAAGAGCGCCGGGCGCAGGGGGTGAGCCTGACGCAGGTCGGCCGGGAACTGGACGTGCGGCCCGACATGCTGCGGGCGTGGAAGCGCCAGCGCGATGAGTGGGCCGGGGCGGCCCGGCGGACGTGTTTCCGGACCAGGGTCGGCTGCCGAGCGAGGAGGACGAGATGCGGCGGCTCAAGCACGAGCTGGCCCGCGCGCAGCAGGAGATCGCCTTTTTAAAATCCGCGGCGGCGTACTTCGCGAGGGAGTCGCGATGAGCGACAAGTACGTCGCGATCACGGCGGACCGGGGCCGCTTCCCGGTTCGGTTCATGTGCCAGGCGCTCGGCGTCAGCGTCGGCGGCTACTACGCGTCGCGCCAGCGGCCCGCGAGCGCCCACGCCTGCGCCGACGAGCGGTTGCGGGTCGAGGTCCGCACCGTACATGCGACGAGCCGCGGACGATATGGCGCGCCGCGCGTACATGCGGAGCTTGCCGCCGTCGGCGTGGTGACCAGCGAGAAGCGGGTCGCGCGGCTCATGCGCGAGGATGGCCTCGTGGCGCGCGGTCCGCGTCGCTATGTCGTGACGACGGACAGCGACCACAGCGAGCCCGTCGCGCCCAACCTGCTCGCGCGCCGGTTCGATCTGCTGCAGCACCCGACGCCGGACCGCGCCTGGGTCGGGGACATGAGCTACGTGCCGACACGGGAGGGGTGGCTCTACCTGGCGGTGCAGCTCGATCTGGCCACGCGCCGCGTCCGGGCGGCGCGGGAGTTCCACGGGCGGCAACCCCTGTCGGGCGGAGCGGCAGTCCGCGTGCCGACGATAGAGGAGAGTGCTCGCCTTAGCAGTATTAGGAAACTTTCAGCATCAGCAAGACATACCAATCGGCGCGCCACCTTAATTGGACCTGGGACCCAACACCGTCTCGACGCGAATTGTCCGTGGGCGTTCGCCATCGCGCGAAGTGCCAAGAACTGTTACTGTGGTGCCTCGTCCATCTTCCTTTAATCCATTGGATCGCGAGGAGACGGCGAGTTGCTTCACGGTCGATGCCGGCTGCTTGTACAACCCTACTCTGCCGAAGACGTGATGGCTTGTCGCACGGCTAGGTGATCCCAGAATGCGCCTGAAGTACGTATATCGCTTGCCCCTCCCTGTCTGCGTCTTTCTGGTCGTGGCGTGCAGCGGCATCACCGATCCCGTTGATCCCCTGGCTCGCGACGCCCCGGACGTTCGGCCGTACGTTTCCGGCGCCGCAGCAGCGGCGCTCGGGCCGGACGGGCTGTTTCCCGCCGCCGAGGGAACGTCGCCGAATGGCGAGACGATCATCAGTGCGGCTCAGGCGCGCGACTTGGCCGCAGCGTATATCAAGACAGTCGGACCAACCCTGCGGGAGGCGTGGGAAGCACAGCGTGGCGCGCAGATCAACCTCGCGGCGTTGACAGTCTCACGCCGGGTTGAATTCGGGCAGACTCCCTACGGCCTGTTCCCGGATGAGGGCTTTCACCCAGCCATATCCCGCCTTTATGGCCCGTTCTACCTGGTCACAGTGCAGTTGGGCGCGGAGCCGGTGATGGTCATGGGCGTGTCCGCGCTCGCGACGGACTATGGCGTGGACGAGCGTAGCGACCTCATCGTGCCATCATTCGGCGGCAATGCCTTCAAGCCATTCGTCTGGCCCTCCAGCACTCAAGACTTCGCTCCACTTGGACCCGAGCAGACCGTCGATCTGGCCGCGCGGGCGACCCGCGCCAAAATCGAAGCCATACCAGTCCTACACGGCCCGGAGCGGCCGTTGTCACCGTCACTCGCGCGCTGGCGCGTGGAGCTCGACCGGGACGTCCTGGTGGTGGTGCCAACGACCGGTCGCAGCGCGACGGTACGCACACTGTTCGTCAGCCCAACAAGCGCGAACCGTTTTCAAATCGCGGCATTGGATCAACCACGCGAGATCGAGGCAACTGGTACGAAATTCTCTGCGACATTCGAGAACTTGGGGGATTTCCCTTTCGTGCTGTCCATCCGCCCCGCATCGCCGGTCCGATTTGAAACGGTAAGGATCGTGGAGTCTCACTGAGGCCCTCGCGGCAGCGAATGCCCCGGAGAGCACCGGTGCTCTCCGGGGGCATTCGCTTCAAACGCGATCTGTCATGAGCCGCCGCATGTGAGCTGGGGCGGCACGGGATCGCACCCACCGTCGCCCGCGCCGATTCCAACCGCGAGGCGTTCGTCGTTCTGGACGCGAGGCGTTCGTGTTTGTGCGCTACTTCTTTCCCGCGTCCAGATCGTTCCAGTTCAGCAGCGCGTTGAATCCCAGGGCGTACGTGCCCTGCGACTGCCAGCGCCAGAATGGACGGATGGCAAACATCACGACGTGTCCCTGCCCGATGCGCTCGTCCACCAGGGCGGCGCGGCGCTCGAGCGCCTGACCACCTTCGAGCGTGCCGGAGAGCAGCATGTCGGCCGCCTTGTCGGGGAACTGGAGCACCACACGCGTGCTCGCGTTCGCGTCGGCCGACAGGCCGGGCACCGACGTCGCGCGACGTCCGCCAGCACCGAAGCCGCCGCCCTCTCCACCACCGCCACCCGGTGCGCGGGCGGGGGTGGAATCACCAGCCGACTTCGGCATGGCGCCATACGGAACTCCCGTGTGGTTCGGATCCCACGGAGAGAGCCGCAGCGGGTTCGCCATCGGGGTCACGTTCTGCCCCTGTGGACGTGCAGCGTTGCGACCCGCGACCGCAGCAGCACCCTCGCCCTGACCAGGACCGGCACCGGCGCCCGCCGGACGATCGGCTGCTGCCACCTCTGCCGCCGGCGCGCCCGCGCCAGCGTTGAGAACCGGCGCCGTGGAGAAGTACACCGGCACCTCCGCGTTCGCGTAGCCGTACACGAGCGGGCTCGCCGCATCGCTCACGTTGGCGCGGAGGATCGACCCGCGCGCGAACAGGGCGGCGGGCGTTTCCTCACGCACGCCAGGGGTGAGGCCGAGCGACGGCAGGATGGCCGCCGTGCCGCCTTCCGTGATGAGCGTTCCGCCCTGCCGCACGAACTCGTACAGCGCCTTCATGCCATCGGCGCCCACGCCGCCCCGAATGTCATCGGTGGAATCGGGAAAGCCGATGGCCCGGAACTCGGCGGTGCGCTGGTAGGGGATCGGCTTTGCCGCCGCCGCTGCCGCGATCGCGGCTGCGCCGGTATCCGGACGCGGCGTGGTGTAGCCGGTGCCGCCGTGCGGATACACGATGACGTCGTACTTCGCGCGGAGATTGCCCTTCTTCAGCATCGGCTCGCCGAAGTAGTCGTACGGCACGCCGTAGTGATCGAACGCCGCCCGGACCCATCCCTCGTCCTGGGTACGCGTCCAGCTGTGCACGTAGCCGATGCGCGGGACGTCGAGGTCGTGCGTCGCCACGGCAGGCGCCGACGACACCGCCCACGCGGAAAGGCCGAGCTCCTGCAGCACCGGATCGATCCGCGCGCGGTCGGCGTTGGCAACGATGAAGGCGCCGGCGCCGAAGCGGTGTCCCGCCGCATCGAATGCCGACTCGGCCGCGCGCATCGGCACGTCGCGCAGCCGGAAGCGCAGGGTCACCAGCGCGTTGTCGCCCGCGTTCTCGATCACCAGCGTCGAGCCGCTGCCCGCGACGACGTTGTGCGCGCGGACGTCGGCCGTGACTGGCATCATCGGCCCCCTCAGCAGTGCGCTGTCGGTGACGGCCGTGATCGTCAGGTTGCGCATCAGGGGGAAGGTCCAGCCCGTGTCGTCGTACGGCGCTGGATTTGCCGGCGAGAAGTTCTGAAGCGAGAAGTACATGTCCGCCAGCGTGCGGAACGGCTGGTCGGCGCGCACGATCCAGTCGCCCGGCTGGACGGCGACGCGGCCGAGAGTGAAGGCGGACGTCGCCACATGAAACTCGAGCCCCTGCCGCCGCAGGTCGTTCACGGCTTCGGCAGCGTTGGCACGCGAGTGCTGGCCGGCGGGAATCACCCAGCCGTACACCGGCCCGGAGCGCCCCTTCTCCACGGAGCGGCGGTTCTTGAGCCAGTAGTTCTCCAGGTAGGTGGCCTTGTTCTTCGCGACGTGACTCAGCGAGAACATGATCGCGGATTCCTGGATGTTCGTGTTCGCGCGCGGGCCCCAGTTGATGCTCGCCAGCGGCGGATTGGGACGGAACCACTCCTTGCTGGTCGTCGTCGCGGGAGGCGTCACCTTGTAGGGGTCGGGCCCGTAGCTCTGCACTTCGTAGAAGCGTCCGGTGGCGTTGTGCGCGTGGGCGACGAAGAACATGTAGTTCGGCACCCAGCCATCATAGAAGCCGTACGTCCACACCCCGGGCACGCCCCGCTTCGTCATCTCCATGACGTCGTTCTCGGCCGTCATCCACCACTCGTTCACGGTGATCGGGTCGAGCTGCTCGTTGTACGGTCCGGTGCCCGTGCTGGCGTACAGATATGTCTGCGCTTCGTGCAGGTCGTGCAGGAACGTCGGCGTCCACTCGAGCCACGTCTCCGTCACGTTCTTCGTGAGCGCGAGGTACTGCCCCATGCCGTCGCGATTGTTGTCGTGCTGCACGTACTTGCCCCAGTACATGAGGGGAAGCAGCGTGCCCTGCCGCGCCGCCTGCACCGCGGGGGTCGCGTCGCGTGGCGTCTCGCCGCCTGCGTACTTCTTGTTCCAGTAGTACGTGTCCACCATCTTCTCGCGCCCGTCCACCTCCAGCACCGGCGTGATGAAGGTGATGACGCCCTTCCTGATCTCCTGGACGAACGGCGTCTCCTCCACGGCGAGGCGGTAGGCGAGCTCCATCAGCATCTCGGGCCCGCCTCGCTCGGGCGAGTGGATGCCGCTCGTGATCCAGTAGATGGGCTTGGCGGTCTGGAGGATCCGCTGCGCCTCGGCTTCGGACGTCTTCCGCGGGTCGGTCAGGCGGTTGAGCATCCCCTTGTACTGATCGAGCTGCTTGATGGTCTGCTCGTCGGCGATCGCGAGCACGACCATATCGCGCCCTTCCTCCGTCTTGCCGATGGTCCAGTAGCGCGCGCGAGGGCTCGTCCTGGCGATCTGGGCGAGGTAGCGATGGATATCCGTCGCGTACGTGAGCTCTCCCGGCGTGCCGACGACGCGCCCGAGGAACTTGAGCGGTGTGGGCACGGTCGACGACGCAGGCAGGTGATCCACCAGCTCGGTCGAGATGCGCGGATCGCTGAGGTACTGGCGAATGCGCGCCGTGTAGGCGGTATCGATGGCCTGTGCGGGGCGGGCCTGTGCCACGAGCACGGGCGCGATACCGATCAGGCCGAGGCCGAGCAGCACGGAGGCGCGGCGGATGATGGACATACGGCGGGGGGTGAGGGTCTGACGCAACGGGATCGGTCAGAGTACGCACCAGAGCGCCAGTTCGTTAGCGCCCGCCCGCTCGTCGCCGTGGCGCCACGAGGCGCGCTGCCCAGGGATCCCGCGGTGTCGCCCATTGCGAAGCCGGCAGGAGCGAGGTCGCAATCCGGCAGCAACCAACCCTCCGGGCGGCGAGCGGCGGGGTGGGGGCTCGCGCGACGGACGCGCATGCGCGACAATCCTGACCGACGCGACCGACAGCTCGAGCCGGGTCTTCGGCGCACCCCTACCCTCATACACAGGTACATGAACCTTCCCGCCATCCCGTTCGACACCACGGATTGGGACACCGTGGAGCAGACCGAGCACCCGGGCACGACCGGTACCGCGCGATGGCGTACGCGCCAGCTCGGGGACGTTCGCGTCCGCATGGTCGAATACTCGGCCGGCTACCAGGCGGACCACTGGTGCGACAAGGGACACGTGGTGCTCTGTCTTGCGGGCGAGCTCGAGACGGACCTCGCGGACGGCCGCACGTATCGTCTGCGGCCCGGCATGAGCTACCAGGTCGGCGATCACACCGACTCCCACCGATCATCCTCGGCGACCGGCGCGAGACTGTTCATCGTCGACTGACGCCGCGACGCCATGAAGTGACGTGCGACTCGCACGGCGCGTGCGCATCGAGCGGTCGTCGAGCGCGCCTCAACGGCCCGCCGGTGCGAGCGTCCGCCTGAAGGCCCGCAGGAGGACGCGCATCGCACCGAGTGACCTGAGCGAGCGGCGCCGCTCGGCCGGCATCGAGAGCCAGGCCCACTCCATCCGCATGTACAGCTGCTCGCGCAACGAACGCGGTTCCTCGTACGCGTGCGGGTCGACTCCGGACCGGCGATGCTCCGCGATCACGTCGCGATAGAGCCCGGTGAGGCGCTCCACCGCGCCGGGCAGCGACGCCTCGGCGCGCACGCGATCACGAACGCGCGCGGCGTCCACGGCGTCGTAGCGGAGAATCTCCTGCACGAGCCCACTCGGCGAGATCGGCGCGGCAAGTGCCTCGAACCCGAAGTTCATGGGACGAAGCGCGTCGAACGCGTCGGACGAGACCATCGGTCCGAGGCCGGCGCTGTCGCACAACACGACGGCGGCGCCCACGGCCATGGCCTCGATGGCCGCCTTCGCCTTTGCGAACACGATGTCGTACCGGCCGAGGATCGCTTCCGGCCTCAGGGCCGCCTGCCCGGATGATATTCCCGCGACGTCGAGCGCCAGGCCGCAGTCGGCGCACGCCTGCTGCACCGCCGGGAGGTAGTTGCCGGAGTGCGCGTAGTTGCTGAACACGAGCGCTCGTCGCGGGCGAGCCGGCAGCGGATCCCGGGCACGAAAGCGATCCGTATCGACCCAGTTCAGCGCAAGTCCGGTCTTCGACGACGGAACACCGTCGGCGACCTGGCGGGCGACGCACACGCGGCTGACGCCGGCATACCGTCGAATGCGGGGGTGGAACGGCGTCCGGTCGAGCGGCGATGTGTGGTCGTGGCAGACGCTGACCGCCGGCACGTCGGGCCAGTTGCGTACGGCCGCCATCGTCTGCGCGTGATGGTGCCCCTGAATGATGTCGGGACGCCGGTCCAGGTGTCGGAGCCGATCGGTGACGAGCACCCCGGCCTCGCGGAGCTCGCGTACCACCTCGCCGATCGTGAGACTGAACACCACAGGCACATGCCCCTGCCGCCTCAGCTCCAGCGCGAGATCGCGCACGTAGAGCACGGTCCCCGACAGCGGCCAGAGCTCCTGGTTGGTGATGAGGATGCGCAGCGGCTCGCGCGTCACACGGTAGTCCCCTGAGCGGTCACCCGAGTAGCAACTCAGGAGGGTCGCAGATCAGCGCCCGCGCCTGCTGCGGCGTGGCCGGCTCGCGCCCCATCGCCGTCGCGATCTGCGCCACGCGCGCGACGAGCTGCTCGTTCGACGCCAGCTGCGTGCGGTTACGGTCGAAGTAGATGTTGTCTTCCAGTCCGACGCGGACGTGGCCCCCCGTCGCCATCGCGAGCACGTTCGCGTCGAGCTGGAACTGTCCGAGCCCGCCCACCGACCACGTCGTGCCGGGCGGCAGCAGCGAGACGATGTGCTGCAGCCCGATCGGGTCGAGCGGGGCCGCGCCGAGTGACCCGAGGATGATGTTGGCGTAGTGTCGCCCGTGCAGCACGCCCTTCCGGGCGAGGAAGCTCGCGTAGTTGGCGAACCCCGCCTCGAAGATCTCGAGCTCCGGGACCGCGCCGGCGGCGTAGATGCGGTCGGCCAGCTCGCGGATCGTCTGCGGCTCGTTGACGCTCGCCTGCGTGATGAAGTTCATCGACCCGACCGTGAGGCTCGCGAAGTCCGGGCACGCGGCGAGCGGGGCCGCACGGACGCTGACGTCGGATACGAACCGGCCCGACAGCGATACGCAGACGAGCAGGTCCGTCGTCCGCCGCACCCCGTCGACCAGTTCCCCGTACACGTCCGGATCGTAGCACGGACTCTCGTCGGCGTTGCGCGCGTGGAGGTGCACGATCGCCGCGCCCGCGTCGCGCACGCGTTGCGCGGTGTCGACGATTTCCGCGACGGTCGTCGGCAGAAAGGCGGTGGACGACTTGTAGAGGACCGTGCCGGTGATCGCGGCGTTGATGATCAGGCGATCGCTCGTGCTCACAACCGCTCCTCGTCGCTCACCCGCCCGATCACGCGCGCCGGGTTGCCCCGTACGATCATGCCATCGGGCACGTCCTTCGTCACCACCGAGCCCGCGCCCACGAATGCGTTCTCGCCCACGGTGACCCCGGGTAGCAGCACGCTGCCGCCGCCGACCCGCGCCGCCCGGAGGATGCGTGGGCCCTGGCGCTCGAAGCGCAGAGCAGGCCGGCGGTAGCTGATCCGCTTGTCGTTCATCGTGATCACGCGCGGTCCGCAGAACACGTCGTCCTCCACGACGACGCCGCGCGTGAGGTAGCAGCCACTCTGGAGCGACACGCGATCGCCGATCGTGACGTCGCCCTCGATGTCGACAAATGACCCGATGGTGCACTCGCGTCCGATGCGCGTCTCGCTCCGGATGAAGACGAAGTTGCCGACGCGCGACAGCTCGCCGATCACGACGCCGGGGAGGATGATGCAGTGCGCACCCATGCCGGGCGTCGGCAGAATCATTGATGACATGAGCGGCGACTCACGGGTCGGACAGCATCGCTCGTGCGGAGGTAGCTGCGCGGACATCTCCGCGGAGCACCGGACCGAGACGACGGTGG
Organism: Gemmatimonadota bacterium; assembly: GCA_028287225.1. Taxonomy (GTDB): domain Bacteria; phylum Gemmatimonadota; class Gemmatimonadetes; order Gemmatimonadales; family Gemmatimonadaceae; genus AG11. Next base: position 7,365 of record JAQBPZ010000165.1, on the reverse strand, counting down.
ACGTGGATCCAGAGTACGATGTTCCATGCCGATACGCCACCGGCGGCCCCGACAGCAGCCCCGTTCATCCCCCACCGCGGCACGAGCAGCAAACAGAGCACAATGTTGAGCACGGTCCCGAGCGCGACGCCCGCGGCGACATACCGTTGGTGGCCGGTGACGACGAGCAGCGTAGCGACCGGCCCGGCGGTGACGTTGACAAGCTCGCCGGCGCTCAGCACAGCGAGCGCGGCGCGCGCCACCGGGAAGCCCGGCCCGTACAATCGGAGGAACTGCTGGCCGCCGACCATCAGCGCGAGCGCGATCGGCGCACCGATGAACAGCGAGAGGCGCGACATGCGGGCGAACAGGGCGCGCACCCCCGGGGCGTCACCGACCGCGTACAGCCGGGCCAGCGCGGGCGCCATGGCCGTGACGCTCACGTTGAGTGCGAGCGGGATCAGCCCGGCACCGCGCCTCGCCGCCGCATATGGTCCGAGCTCGGCAGCGCCGCCCAGCGCACCGAGGACGAGCACGTCGACGCGGCCGTTGACTGCGTTCAGCCACGACATCAGCAGAAAGGACGAGGCGCTCGCCGACCACGCCCGCCGCTGGTATTCCGGGCGGACGCCGCCGGCAGCCGGCGGCAATGCCGCCGCGAGCAGCGTCCACGCGAGCAGCAGGGCAGCCCCGGTCGCGAGCAGCTGCAGCAGCACCGCGTGCGCGTCGTCACGAGCGATACGCTCGGCGCCCAGCACGACGGCGACACCGATCAGCGCCAGCATCGCCGCCGGCTGCGCCACGAACGCCGGCAGCTGGCTCCACGCGAGCCGGTGCAATCCACGCAGCGCCGATTGTTGCAGGCTCAGGAGCGCCGAAAGCGGGATCAGCGCGCCGGTGATCGCCCACGCCCACGGCGGCCAGCCGAGGCCGCCGGCCACGTGCGGGCCCCCAAGTGCCACCAGCACGCCGAGGCTCAGCGTGCACGCGAGCACCACGCCCGTCGACCAGCGGAGCAGGCCGACCGCAAGCGCCCATGCGCCGTTGGCGTGGTGCGCGGCGAGGTCGCGCATGAGCATCGTATCGAGCCCGAGCGCACCCACGGACGCCAACACGCCGACCCACGACATCGCGAAGATGTAGCGCCCGAACGCGGCCGGTCCGAGCCATCGCGCCAGGGAGACACCGAGGACGAGCGACACCCCCATGCCGACGGCGCGTGGGCCGAGGATCGCCGACATGCCACGAGCGATCTCGTTCGCACGGATGCGACGCGTCAGCGGCTCGATGCGGATGGTCACGTTGTCCGTGAGAGTGGCGCCGTGCACTGTTCCGGGCAGTTCGGAACCAGCATCGTCCGCATGCGGCTCAGCGCTTCAGAGACCCATGCCGTGGGTCATCATGCGCTTTCCCTCGTACGACTCAGCCCCGCTGCCGCGTCGCTGCACTTGCTGTGCCCACCCGTCTCCCACGGCTGTCTCCTCGACCCGGGTCGGCGCAGCAGCTCACAGTCATGACGGGATCTCCGCCCCCGTCACCACCCGCCACGTATCCCGCGCGATGAGGAGCTCTTCGTCGGTGGGAATCACCCACACGGCCACACGGCCATCCTCGGCGTGGATCTGTCCCTCATTGCCAGGAAGCCCGGCGTTGCGCAGCGGGTCGACGCTCAGCCCGAGCCACTCCATCCCGTTGCAGATCCGCGCGCGGATCGTTGGCGAGTTCTCGCCGATGCCGCCGGTGAAGACCACGGCATCCGCGCCGTTCATGGCCGCCAGATAGGCCCCGATGTACTTCCGGATCCGGTAGCAGAAGACGTCGATCGCCAGCCGCGCGCGGCGGTCGCCATGCTCGGCCTCCTCGGACAGCAGGTCGCGCATGTCGCCGGTGAGCCCCGAGAGACCAAGAAGCCCGGACTGCTTGTTGAGCATCGAGTCGATCTCGCCGAGTGTGAGCCCTTCCTTGCTGGCGAGGAACTCGACGATCGCCGGGTCGAGATCACCGGAGCGCGTCCCCATCACGAGCCCCTCGAGCGGGGTGAAGCCCATCGAGGTGTCCACCGAACGGCCCGCCGAGATGGCGCAGGCCGACGCGCCGTTGCCGAGGTGCAGCGTGATGATGCGCGTGTCCTCTCGGCTGCGGCCCGTCAGCTGGCGATAGCGATAGGCGACGTACCGATGCGAGGTGCCGTGAAAGCCGTACCGCCGCACGCCGTGCCGGCGGTAGAGCTGGTACGGAAGTGCATAAAGGAAGGCGGACTCGGGGATCGTCTGGTGAAACGCGGTGTCGAACACCGCCACCTGTGGCACGGCGGGGCCGAGCACCGCACGCGCCGCCGCGATGCCGCGGAGGTTGTTGGGGTTGTGCAGCGGCGCGAGCTCGATGAGGTCCTCGATGCCCTTGCGGACCTCTTCGTCGATGCGCGTGGAATGGCCGAACCGCTCGCCGCCGTGCACCACGCGATGCCCGACCGCATCGATCTCGCCGATACGCGACAGCGCCAGCCCCGACGCCTCGCTGACGAGCCAGGCGAGGACCTGCTCGACCGCGGCCGTGTGATCGCGGATGATCGCCGTCGTCTTGGACGGCGGGGCGTCGCCGGCGGTCGTCGTCACGATGGCCGCGCCGCCGATGCGGTCGATCTGCCCGCGGGCCAGGCGACGATCCGTGGAGCCGGCGATCGCGTCCCCGTCGGTCTCGATGAGCTGGAACTTCAGCGACGACGAACCGGCGTTCAGCACGAGGATCTTCACGCGGGCCACCGCCAGTCGCGCACGTCGGGCATGTCGTCGCCATGCTCGCGGATGTAGCGGTGATGCTCGATGAGCCGGTCCTCGCAGCGTCGGAGGATGCGCTGCCCGTCGTTCGACAGGGCGAGCCCGGGCACCCGCGCGACGACGTCGAGCACCAGGTGAAACCGGTCGAGGCCGTTCAGCACGGTCATGTCGAATGGCGTGGTCGTGGTGCCTTCCTCCCGGTAGCCGCGCACGTGCAGGTTGCCATGGTTCGTCCGGCGATACGTGAGCCGGTGAATGAGCGACGGATACCCATGGAAGGCGAACACGATGGGCCGGTCGGTCGTGAAGATCGCGTCGAACGCGGCGTCGCTCAGCCCGTGCGGGTGCTCCTTCTGCGGCTGGAGCGTCATGAGATCCACGACATTCACGAAACGCACGCGAAGGTGCGGCAGCCAGGTGCGCAGCAGGGCGGTCGCGGCGAGCGCCTCCAGCGTCGGCACGTCCCCCGCACTGGCGATCACGACGTCCGGCGTGCGGCCCTCGTCGGTGCTGGCCCACGGCCACACGCCGAGGCCCGCCTCGCAGTGGGCGATGGCGTCGTCCATCGACAGCCACTGCGGCGACGGCTGCTTGCCCGCCACGATCACGTTCACGTAGTTGCGGCTCCGCAGGCAGTGGTCGGCGACGGAGAGCAGGGTGTTCGCGTCGGGCGGCAGGTAGACCCGCACGACGTCGGCCTTCTTGTTCACCACATGGTCCAGGAAGCCGGGGTCCTGGTGGCTGTTCCCGTTGTGGTCCTGACGCCAGACGTGCGACGTCAGCAGGTAGTTCAGCGACGCGATCGGCGCGCGCCAGGGGATGCGCCGAGTGGTGGTCAGCCACTTCGCATGCTGGTTGAACATCGAGTCGATGATGTGGATGAACGCCTCGTAGCAGGAGAAGAGGCCGTGTCGCCCCGTGAGCAGGTAGCCCTCGAGCCATCCCTGGCAGAGATGCTCGCTGAGCACTTCCATCACCCTCCCGTCCGCGGCCACGTGCACGTCGCTCGGCAGGATCTCCGCCGACGACATCCGCCCGGTGACCTCGAACAGCGCATCGAGGCGGTTCGAGCTGGTCTCGTCCGGGCCCATGACACGGAAGTTGCGCGCGGCGCTGTTGCGCTGCATCACGTCGCGCAGGAAGGTGCCGAGCACGCGTGTCGCCTCGCCGTCGGTGGCGCCCGGAGCGGTCACCGGCACCGCGTGCTCACGGAAGTCCGGCATGATCAGATCCCGCAGCAGGAGCCCACCGTTGGCATGTGGACTGGCGCTCATGCGCCGGTCGCCCGCTGGGGCGAGGGCGGCGAGCTCCGGCACCAGCCTGCCCTCCGCATCGAACAGCTCCTCGGGACGATAGCTCCGCATCCACGTGTCGAGCAGCGCCAGGTGCTCCGGATTCTCCGCGAGCCCCGCCAGCGGCACCTGGTGGGAGCGGAACGAGCCCTCGGTCGCCTTGCCGTCCACCGTGACGGGGCCCGTCCATCCCTTCGGCGACCGCAGCACGATCATCGGCCAGTTGGGTCGCCCTGCCTCACTCGTGGAGCGTGCACCTCGCTGGATGCCGGCGATCTTGTCGAGGACGACGTCGAGCGTGGACGCCATCAACGCGTGCATCGCCGCCGGATCGTCGCCGGCCACGTAGTGCGGCTCGTACCCGTATCCCTGCATCAGGGCCGTCAGCTCGGCCTCAGGGATGCGGGCCAGCACCGTGGGGCCGGCGATCTTGTAGCCGTTGAGGTGCAGGATGGGCAGCACCGCGCCGTCGCGCGCCGCGTTCAGGAACTTGTTCGAGTGCCAGCTCGCCGCGAGCGCGCCGGTCTCCGCTTCGCCGTCGCCGATGACGCAGCACGCGAGCAGATCCGGGTTGTCGAACACCGCACCGTACGCGTGCAGCAGGGAGTAGCCAAGCTCGCCGCCCTCATGGATCGAGCCCGGTGTCTCCGGGGCGACGTGGCTCGGGATGCCCCCGGGGTACGAGAACTGGGTGAACAGCCGCGCCAGGCCGGCGACGTCGCGCGTGATGGCGGGATAGACCTCGGAGTACGTCCCCTCGAGGTAGGTGTTCGCCACGACGCCAGGGCCGCCATGCCCCGGTCCGGCGATGAAGATCGCGGACAGGTCGCGCTCGCGGATCGCGCGGTTCATGTGCGCGTACACGAAGTTGAGGCCGGGCGTCGTGCCCCAGTGGCCCAGCAGGCGCGGCTTCACCTGCTGAATGGTGAGCGGCTCGCGGAGCAGCGGGTTGGCGCGCAGGTAGATCTGCCCGACGGACAGGAAGTTGGCGGCACGCCACCAGGCGTCCACCAGGCGGAGCGTATCGGTGGCGACGGGGAGTGCGACGGTCATCGGGACTCCAGCAGAGGGCGGAGACTGCCGGTCCGTGAGCGGCCCTGACAATCAGTGGATGAGGAACACGCAAGCGCGGCGCCACGCACCGCAATCCGACGGCCCGCCCTGCTCAGGCGCGCCTCAGCGAGAATACGCAGTGTTGTGCCACCAGACCGCGCGGCTCATCCAGCCGTCGGCCGCGAAATGCAGCGGGATGCTCGCCGCGAACATCGCCGCGCCGGCGACGGCGAGCGCGCGCGGGGTTCCCGCGATGTCACCGCGACGCGCCGCGCCCGCGACACCCGCGAGCAGGAGGAGCCCGCCCAGGTCGGTGAGCACGGCTGCACGCCGGCGCGTCACGAACGCATGCCCCGCCGACTCCCGCGCCGAGTCGCCCGTGACGAGCCTGGCGATCGGGTGCGGCCAGAAGAAGGCGAGGTTGCCGAGTCGCTCCGCGCTCGCGCCACGGGCGAGCAGCAAGCCGTTCCATGCCGGGACGATGCTGAGCGCACACCGACTGTATGAAGCGTCCGGCGGGACGGGTCCGGCGGCCGGGCACGTGGAGAGCTGCGCGCGTGACGGGACGGCAATGCCGGCGGCGAGCAGGATCGCGAGCGTCGCGCTGCGCCGCAGCCGGGCGGGAATGCGCAACGCGGGGACGAGGGACACGACGGCCATGTGACATTCCGGGGTAGCGGGACTACCCGGAATGTCGGCGACTGCCAGGGCATGGTCTGTCGGGCGTTCGATGGAAGATTCGCGTGGAACTCCCTACGCGCGCCCCCGCGCCGCAACGCGCCTGCCCGAGCACGGCGTCGATGCGGACAATTCCTGACACGGGTACCGCCATTTCCCTCGCAGAAGTTCCGCACTTCTCCCGATAGGCCGCCCCCCTCGCAAGCGCCATTCTCATATCGAGATGAGAAACTCGCCTATTCGCCGGGGCAGGATGCTTTCAACGACCGCTGATCATGCACTGCGCGCCGTGCTCCTCCTGGGGCGCGCCTATGGCACGCCGCCCGTGTCGGCCGACGAGATCGCCGAGGCCACCGGCACCCCGCGGAACTACATGAGCAAGACGCTCAACGCGCTCGCCAAGGCCGGCGTCCTCACCAGCAGTCGCGGACCCACCGGCGGCTTCGCCCTCGCCCTCGCGCCCGATGAGCTCACGGTGGCCCGCATCATCGACCTGTTCGACGACCCGGATCCATCGGGGCGATGCCTGCTCGGCACCGGACCGTGCAACCTCGCGCAGCCGTGCGCGGCACACCACCGCTGGACCGCGCTGACCGACGCGCGGCGCGCACCACTCACCAACACCACCCTGGCCGACCTGCTGACGGGTCGCGCCGCCTAGCTCGATCGCAGCACCGCAGTCAACCCATTCGGAGGTACGTCCATGAACGCGACGTCCAGATCCCACCCCATCATGCGCCGCTCCCTCACCGGTCTCCTGCTCGCCGCGGCTGCGCTGCTCGCCAGCGCGACGTTCGCGGGCTGCAGCTCCGCCGATGCGCGCGAGATGAAGCGCGGCGGAGTACCCGTCCGCACGCCGTCCGACGAGATCGTCGGGCAGGAGATCGCGACCATCACCGCCGCCCCCAACGTGCCCGCGCCGATCACGCGCGACCACGCGACGCGGGTGATCGTGAACCTCGACGTGATCGAGAAGACGATGCGCCTCGCCGACAGCGTGGAGTACACGATGTGGACCTTCGGCGGCACCGTCCCCGGCAGCTTCATCCGCGTCCGCGAGGGCGACCTCGTGGAGCTGCACCTGAAGAACGCGGCGAACAGCACCATGCCGCACAACATCGACCTGCACGCCGTGACGGGCCCGGGCGGCGGCGCCAAGGCCTCGCTCACGCTGCCCGGCCACGAGACGGTGTTCACCTTCACCGCGATGAACCCGGGGCTCTTCATCTACCACTGCGCCACGTCGCCGGTCCCCATGCACATCGCGAACGGCATGTATGGAATGATCCTCGTGGAGCCGAAGGCCGGCCTGCCGAAAGTGGACCGCGAATACTTCGTGCTGCAGAGCGAGTTCTACACGAAGGGCAAGTTCGGCGAGCACGGGCTCCAGTCGCTGGACATGGACAAGGGCATCGACGAGCGGCCGACCTACGTGGTGTTCAACGGCAGCGTCGGCGCACTCACCGGGGCCGGTGCACTCCAGGCGAAGGTGGGCGAGCGCGTGCGCCTGTTCGTGGGCGACGCGGGCCCCAACCTCACCAGCAGCTTCCACGTGATCGGCGAGGTATTCGACAACGTCTACACCG
>JAQBPZ010000123.1 GCA_028287225.1 Gemmatimonadota bacterium | reverse complement strand
CCTGCGGGCCGGCCCCGCGCACGTCGCCCGCGCGGCGTCGGCGGCGGCCGGGGTGGCGCTGCCGCTCGTGACGGCGCGCCTGCTGGGCAACAACCGCTCGTCGCTGATCGGGGCGGTGCTCGGCACCGCCGTGATCGCGGCGGTGGTGCTGGTGCGGCTGCATGGCCGCGTGGAAGGATGGAAGCTCGCCCTCGTGCTGATCGCACTCTTCGCCCTCGTCTCCGTGGCCCGCTGATGGTCGAACGCACCGTCCAGATCGTGAACAAGAACGGCCTCCACGCGCGGCCCGCCGCCGAGATCGTCAAGGTCTCCTCGCGCTTCCAGAGCGAGATCACCCTCGTGAAGGACGGCATGGAGGTCAACGGGAAGAGCATCATGGGCGTCATGATGCTCGCCGCGGAGTGCGGATCCTCCATCGACCTCCGCGCCGACGGCGGCGACGCCGAGGCCGCGGTCGAGGCGCTCGCGTCGCTCATCGCCAACAAGTTCGGGGAGCGATAGTGGAGCGACAGATCCGTGGCATCCCGGCATCCCCGGGAATCGTCGTGGGGTACGCCCACCTGCTGCGGTGGGAGGTGCCCGACGTCCGCCATCGGATCATCCCGGACGAGAACATCCACGACGAGATCGCGCGGCTCCACGAGGCGATCGAGCGCGCGAAGGAGCGGCTGCGCCACCTGCGCATGCGCGTGGAGGCGAGCGCCGGCCCCGAGGAGGCGGCGATCTTCGACGTGCAGGCGTCCATCCTGGAGGACCGCGCGCTGACGCGCGGCGTGGAAGAGCTGATCCGGCAGAACATCGGGGCCGAGAAGGCGTTCGACCTCGTGATGCTGGAATGGCGAACGCGGTTCGCGCGGCACTCGGCGCCGATGCTGCGCGAGCGCGTGGGAGACCTTACGGACGTTCACATCCGGGTCCTGTCGCTCCTGCTCGGCCTGCCGGACCACGATCCGGTGGACCTCCCGGCGGGCTCCAACGCCATCCTCGTCACGCACGACCTCACGCCGAGCCTCACGGTGCAGCTCGATCGCCGGACGATCGCGGCGATCGCGACCGACGCGGGCACGCGGACCTCGCACGTCGCGATCCTCGCGCGGTCGCTGGGACTGCCGGCGGTCGTGGGCCTTCGCACGGCCACCACGGAGCTGGTGGGGGGCGAGCGGATCGTCCTGGACGGCGGCACCGGGATGCTCGCGATCAACCCGAGCGACGAGGAGATCACCCGGTACCACGAGCGGCAGCGGGAGGAGGAGGTCGCCGAGGCCGCGCTCGCCGAGCTCGCCGCGCTGGAGGCCATCACGCTGGACGGCGTGCGCGTGACGCTGCGGGCGAACGTCGACATCCCCGAGGAGGCCGAGGCCGCGGCGCGCAGCGGCGCCGAGGGCGTGGGGCTCATGCGCACCGAGTTCCTCGTGGTGGGCCGCGCGAGCATGCCCGACGAGGAGGAGCAGTACCGGGCGTACGTGCGCGTGGTGGAGGCGTTCGCGGGGAAGCCCGTGGTGATCCGCACCTTCGACATCGGCGGCGACAAGCTGCCGATGAGCGGGTTTCCCGTGGAGCCCAACCCGTTCCTCGGCTGGCGCGCGATCCGCATGTGCCTGGATCAGCCGGACATGTTCCGCACGCAGCTCCGCGCGATGCTGCGGGCCGCGGTGCACGGCGACCTGCGCATCATGCTGCCGCTGATCGTCTCGCTGGACGAGATCCATGCGGCGCGCCTGCTGCTGGACGAGGCGGCCGCGGAACTGGGGGCGCGCGGCGTGCCCTATCGCGCCGACGTGCCGCTCGGCGTGATGATCGAGACGCCCGCCGCCGCGGTGGCGAGCGACACGCTCACCGGCGAGGTGGACTTCTTCAGCATCGGGACGAACGACCTGGTGCAGTACACCCTGGCGGTGGACCGGGGCAACGCCAACCTGGCGCCGCGGTTCACGCCGCTGCACCCCGCGGTGCTGCGGCTGATCAAGCGCACGGTGGACGTGGCGGACCTCGGGGGGATCGAGGTCTCGGTGTGCGGGGAGATGGCGTCGCAGCCCCTGATGGCGTTCGCGCTGCTGGGGCTCGGGGTGCGCCAGATGAGCGTGGCGCCGCGGTCCGTGCCGCTCGTGAAGCGGCTCGTGCGCGGCGTCACCGCCGCCCACGCGAAGCTCGCGGCCTCCGCCGCCCTGCGGGCGCTGACCGCCGATCAGGCGCGCCGGGAGCTGGCGCGCCGCCTGGCCGACGTGCTCGGCGACGCGCCGTATCTCTACGACGGGTTGCCGGGCGCGGACTGACCCGCTTTCTTTCGCTCTTCGCCGTCACTCGACGGCCGTAGGCCCGGCAGCATGGTGCCGGGCCTTCTGTCTTCCTCTCCAACGCTCGTGGGGAAATCGCCGTGCATGATCGCAGTCTCTTTACCTCGGAATCCGTTACCGAGGGGCATCCGGACAAGGTTGCCGATGCCATCTCGGATGCCGTCCTCGACGCGCTGCTGGCCGAAGATCCCGCCTCGCGCGTCGCCTGTGAAACGCTGGTGACGACCGGGCTCGCCGTCATCGCCGGCGAGATCACCACCAAGGCCTACGTTCACCTGCCCGACATCGTGCGCGACACGATCCGGCGCATCGGCTACACCGAGACCGGGTACGGCTTCGACGCCGACGCCTGCGCGGTGATGAGCACCATCGACCGGCAGTCGGCCCACATCGCCATGGGCGTGGACACCGGCGGCGCGGGCGACCAGGGGATGATGTTCGGCTACGCCACCGACGAGACCGATGAGCTGATGCCGATGCCCATCATGCTCGCGCACCGGCTCACGCGCGCCCTCGCGGACCGCCGCAAGAACGGCGACCTCAAGTGGCTCCGCCCCGACGGCAAGTCGCAGGTCACCGTGGTCTACGAGGACAACCAGCCGGTGGCCGTGGACACGGTGGTCATCAGCACGCAGCACTCGGACGACATCAGCAACGCGAAGATCCACAAGGCGATCATCGCCGACGTGATCGAGGCGACGATCCCGGCCGAGCTGCGCCCCAAGAAGATCAAGTACCACATCAACCCGACGGGCCGCTTCGTGATCGGCGGACCGCAGGGCGACGCCGGGCTCACGGGCCGCAAGATCATCGTGGACACCTACGGCGGGATGGGCCGCCACGGCGGCGGCGCGTTCAGCGGCAAGGACCCCTCCAAGGTGGACCGCTCCGCGTGCTACGCGGCGCGCTGGGTCGCCAAGAACATCGTCGCGGCCGGCCTGGCGCGCCGCTGCGAGGTGCAGGTCGCCTACGCCATCGGGGTCGCGGAGCCGGTCTCGGTGCGCGTGGACACCTTCGGCACCAACACCGTGCCCGAGGCCCGCATCCTCCAGGCGGTGCTCGCGAACTTCGACCTCACCCCCCGGGGCATCACGCAGGCGCTGGACCTGCGGAAGCCGATCTACAGCGCGACGTCGGCGTACGGCCACTTCGGCCGCACTCCGGAGAAGATCGGGCGGGGCCGGAATTCCGCCACCACGTTCACCTGGGAGCGCACCGACAAGGCGTCGGCGCTCAAGCGTTCCGCCCGGGACTGACACACGCACCGGCCCCGTGACGGCACGCAGTCACGGGGCCGGGGTAGGATGGCCATGATCGAAGTGATCGTTTCCCGGCTGGGGCTGGACAGTGCCAGCAACTCGTACGTCGTCGTGCTTCAGGAACGCGGGGGCACGCGCCTGCTGCCCATCTGGATCGGGCAGCCCGAGGCGGAATCGATCGTCATGCACATGCACGACGTGAAGCGGGC
>JAQBPZ010000104.1 GCA_028287225.1 Gemmatimonadota bacterium | reverse complement strand
CCGTCGCGCGGGCCTGCTCGCGGCGCAGCTCGTCCTCGCCTGCGCCGGCGCACGCGTCGCCCGGGCCCAGGCGCTGCCCGCGGGCTTCGACCAGGGAATCTTCGAGCTGCGCGTCGCCCGGGTGGCGGCGGAGACGATGCCGGGGCTCCTGTCGCCAGCGGGGGCCATCCTCCTTCCGATCGAGCGCGTGCTCGCCATCACGGCGATGCCGGCGACGCGCACCGACTCCACCCTGACGGTGGAGCGCGCCCGCGCCGCCGGGCCGGCAACGCTGCGCTTCGTCTCGCGGCGCCTCACCGATGCGTCGGGCGCCGCGATGCTGCGCGACGACGAGCTGGTGCGCGTGGACGGCGTCTACTACCTCGCCACGACACGCATCGCCACGCTGCTCGGCGCGGTGGTGGACAGTGACCTCGGTCAGCTGGCAGTGACGCTGACCCGCACACCGCCCTTCCCCGTGGAGCAGGCCGCCGCGCGCGCGCGGCGCACCGCCGCTGGGCTGGGACGCGTCGACGGTCCGGCGTCGCTCCCCGCCGTGCCCTTCGTGCCTCGATCGGGCGGCGCGGTGTTCGACTGGAATGCGTCGACCAGCGGAAGCGTGGGCGCCTTCGGGGGATCCGGCGGCAACGTGCGCATCGGTGCGGCGCTGTTCGGCGGCGACATCTCGGCCGGCACCGGACTCACCGTGGACGCGGCGGGCTCCCATCCGACGAGCGGTCAGTGGAGCTATCGGCGCGGGCTCCCCGACAACCGCTACGTGCGACAGCTGCAGGTGGGCGACATCGTGGGCGGCGGAGCGCAGCTGCGCAGCCTGCACGGCGTGACGTTCACCAACTCGCAGCTCGTGAGCGACCAGTTCTTCGGCAACATCCCCGTGGACCTCAGCCTGCCGCAGGGCTGGCAGTACGAGCTGTACCAGGACGGGCAGCTGGTCGGGTTTTCCGAGCCGGGCCGGAACGCGCCCCTCTACGTCCCGCTGCGCTACGGCGCCACGCCGGTGCAGGTCCGCCTCGTGAGCCCCACGGGCGACGAGACGGTGCGCGACCTGAACTACCTCATCCCGCAGTCGCAGCAGAAGCCCGGCCGGCTGGAATACGTCGCGGGGGCGGGGCGCTGCGCGTCGCTCTGCGGGTCCACCGCGTTCGCGAACCTCTCGTACGGCCTGCTGCCCTGGCTCAGCGCCTCCGCTGGCGCCGAGCGCCAGGCCACCGACAGCGCGGCCCGGATCCGTCCCGAGGGGGGGATCAGCGTGGTGACGTACTCGGGCTGGAACGGACAATTGCAGGCGGCGCGCGCGAGCTTCGAGCGCGCGAGCATCATGTACGGTGGCTTGGGCGCCATCGGCGGCTCGGCGTCGTACACGCGAACGCATCCCGGCGCCGACCAGCCCTCGGCCATCGCGGCGGCGGCCGGGACGCGCTGGCTCTTCAACGGCCTCCTGCAGCTGCGCCCGGCCTCCGCGCAGCGGGTGGTGAGCTGGCGCGTGGACAACACGATGGAAGGGGTCATGTCGGGAACCCCCGAGCGGCTGCGCATGTCGCTCACCGCCGACCTGCGTGCCGGCAGCGCCGGCATGTCGTACGAGACGGACCGAACGCGCGGCCTGCGCGAGATGGGGCTGAGCGTGCTGTCCATCCTGACCCGCACCGCCCGCTCCTCGTCCATCCTCGGCACGGCGCTTTTCGACGCGCACTCCCTGAACGCGGTGGAGCTGTCCACGTCCATGCAGCTGGGGCCTCGTGGCGCGGCCGCCGTGACGACACGGCTCCAGCGCGGCACCGGTCCGACGCTCAGCGTGGGCTACAACGGCGTCGTCGGCACGTCGCGCCTGACGTCGCGCTTCGCGGCCGCTGGGCGGCAGCCGGCATCGCTCGCCGTGACGGCCAGCGGGTCCGCCGCGCTCGACGGCACGCACCGCCCGTCGACGTTCGAGGGTCCGGGCGTGGGGCTGGCCGGGGTGGCAGGCCGCGTCTACTACGACCTCGATGGTGACGGCGCCTACGGGCCGCTGGACCGGCCCGCCAGCGACGTGCGCGTCTACGTGAATGGCGCGCAGACGCGGTCCGACTCCACGGGAGCGTACCACATGTGGAACGTGGTGCCGTACGAGCCGTCGGAAGTGGCGATCGATACCCTGGCGTTCAGCGACCCGTCGTGGATGCTCGCGCGCGGGCGGACCATCGTGCGCGCCACCCCCGGCATGTTCAACCAGCTCGACTTCCCCCTGGTACGCACGCGCGAGCTGGCCGGCCGGCTGAACGGCGACAGCACGGTCGCGACGGTCGGCGGGGTCGGTCTGCTGCTCACGCCGGCGGAGGGTGGCCAGGCATTGCGCATCGTCACGTTCTCGGATGGGAGCTTCTACGTGAGCCGCGTCCGGCCAGGCACCTATCGCCTGACGGTGGCGCAGTCGGCACTGGATGCGCTCGGCGCCGAGCCTCTTCCCGCGTCCCGGACGGTGGTGGTGACCGCCACGGCGGACGAGCCCGTACTGGAGGTGGCGCCGATCCAGCTCCGGCGCCGCCCGGGGCGGGCACCGGGCGTCCGGTAGCGGGACACATTGCGACAACTGTCAAGCTCCTGAGCGGCGGCGTCGATCATGCAGAGGGTAGACTGGCACGCGGTCCCGATCCCCGGGCCCGGTGGCAGGGACCCCTGGGGTGGCGATGTTCTCCCGTGTCGCATGTCGCTGGTTGCTGTCGGTCGCGCTGCTCGCCCTCGCGGCGCCAGCGTCGGCCCAGCGGCTGTCCGAGAGCGCCACGATCCAGGTGAGCCTGCGCGTGCTCGCGCACGTGTCGTTCGAGGGCGGGACCACCCATGCGCTGGCGATGGCGGTGCGGCCGGGTGTGGCGGCGACCGTGACTCCGGCCGAGGGCGTTCGTACCGCGATGAGCTACAACGCCGTCACGCGCGTGACCGTCACCAGCACCGTGCTGCACGGTCCGGACGGCGCGACGCTCACCCCGCGCCTGCTCTGCGCGCACGGTGCGCCGGGCTCCCGGACGCTCGCGGGAGAATTCGACTGCGCGGCGGGCTTCGTGGCCGAGCTGGCCGGTGAGCGGGCGACCACCACGGCACTGGGCGTGGGGGCGACGCTTGATCCGGCAGCGGCTCGTGGCGCACCGGCGGGCCTCTATGCCGGCCAGATCACGCTGACAGCGTTCCTGCCGGCCAGCTGAGGGCTTCGCGCGAGGTGGGGGGTGCTTGGCGCGCCTATTGCCCACCTCGTCAGCAACCGAAGCTCCCCGGAGACTGGCCATGGCGAAACTGGACGCGCGCGACCCCCGCCCCCCTGATCCCGTGGGACGACCGGGACGCAGCAGCCACGACGACGGCGACCATGGTCTCGCCGCGCTGCGGGAAGCCACGACCGCGTTCACCCGGCTGCGCGAGGAGCTGTTCGAGGAGCGCGCCGCCAACGCCGAGCTCCAGGATCGGGTGGCGGGTCTTCACGAGACCATCGCGTCGCTCGAGTCCAGGAACGAGGAGCTGATCGGCAGCGAGGCCGCATTGCGCGATCGGGTGGACGCGCTCCGCGAGCTCGAGCGCGTGCAGGCGCAGCGCGCCGCCTCGCTGCTCGCCTCGGTGCGGGAGATGCACCGCGCCCTCTTCCACGGCACCACCTGGGAGCACGTGCTCCAGGCGTCGCTCAACGTGACCGACGCCGAGCGTGGCTACTACGTGTCGGACGAGCACGGGGGGCTGCGGGTGCGGGCCTGCGTGGACGTGCCCGCGCGGGTGGGCAGCCCGCCGTCGCCGTTCGTCACGGCCGTGGTGCGTCGGGTGCTCGAGACGGGCGAGGCGGTGCACTGGACGAGCGACCGGCCCCCGAACGGCGCCGCGCCCGCGCCGGACGAGCAGTTCCGCGAGGGCGTCGCCGTGCCGGTGACGATCCGCGGCGGCCCGTGCGGGGTGATCATCGCGCTGGACCGCGACGGGGAGTTCCATCAGGAGGAGGTGACGACCCTGCTCAACGTGGGCACCGAGGCCGGCGTCGCCGTGGAGAATGCGCGGCTGCGCCTGGATCTGCAGCGCGCGTACACCGCCACCATCTCGATGCTGGCGGACACGGTGTCCGCCAAGGATCCGTACACGCAGGGGCACTGCGAGCAGGTGTCGCAGTACGCGCGGCTGGCGGCGGAGCGCCTGGAGCTGTCGGTGGAGGAGAAGCGCATCGCGTGCTACGCGGCGCTGCTGCACGACGTGGGCAAGATCGGCGTGAGCGACGGGGTGCTCAACAAGCCCGGCCC
Source organism: Gemmatimonadota bacterium (assembly GCA_028287225.1). GTDB lineage: Bacteria > Gemmatimonadota > Gemmatimonadetes > Gemmatimonadales > Gemmatimonadaceae > AG11. The sequence goes on along the minus strand of JAQBPZ010000104.1, from coordinate 2,231 downwards.
GCTCATCGCCGAGGAGCGGAAGCTGGTGGAGGCACACGTGCGCATCGGGCATGACCTGCTCGCAGGGATCCCGGCGCTCCGCGAGGTGGCGTCGGCGGTGCTCTACCACCACGAGTGGTGGGACGGGTCCGGCTACCCGGAGGGGCGGGCGGGCGAGGACATCCCGATCGCGTCGCGGATCGTGGCGGTGGTGGACGCCTACTGCGCGATGCTCGACAAGCGCAGCTACAAGGACGCCTTCACGCCGGAGCAGGCGCGGGCGGAGCTGCACCGGTGTGCGGGCACCCAGTTCGACCCGCACATCGTGGACGTCGTCCTCGGCGCAATCGACCAGGCCGACGCGGCCGAAGCGGCGGACCCGCTCGATCCGGACGCGCGGTCGGGGTGCGGCATCCTGCCCGGCATGTCGTCCGCACGCTCGTGAACGCCACGGAGCCGTACCAGGAACCCACGCCCCCCGGGCCCATGCGCAAGGAGCGTTCGGCATGGGCGCTCGCGGCATCGGTGGCGAACGACGGCCTCTGGTACCTCCACCTGCCGCGCGGCGACGTGCATCTCTCGCCGCGCGCCCTCGAGCTGCTCGGCTATTCGCCCGACGATGCACCGCCGGGCGTCTCCGACCTGGCCGCGCACGTGGACGGCACCCACATCCGGCAGCTGCGCGACGCCATGCGGGCGCTGCGCCGCGGCGACCGCACGCGGTTCGAGGTAGAGCTGCGCGCGCTGACGCGCGGGGGCGAGCGCCGGTGGATGCTCGTGCGCGCGCGCGCGCGCCGCACCAGCGAGGGCGTGCTGGTGATCGCCGGCTCGCTGGCGGACATCGACCGCCGCAAGCGCGCGGAGCTCGCGCTGCGCGAGGAGCTGCGGCGGGACCCGCTGACGGGGCTGCCGAACCGCGCCGCGCTGAGCGAATGGCTCACCGCGCGCATCGCGCGCGCGGCGAACGCGAGCCTGCCCCGCTTCGCCGTGCTGTACATCGACCTGGACCGCTTCAAGATCATCAACGACAGCCTTGGCCATGCCTCGGGCGACGCGCTGCTCATCGAGACGGCGCAGCGGCTGGCGACGGTGCTGGGGCCCGACGACCTGCTGGCACGCGTGGGGGGCGACGAGTTCGTGGCCCTGCTGGACGTGGTGCGCACCGAGACCGATGCGCTCGACGTGGCGGCGGCGGTGCAGGCGCGGATGCGCGAGAGCGTGGTGGCCGGGGGACGCGAGGTATTCACGTCGCTGAGCATCGGCGTGCGCGTGAGCGGCAACTGGTCGATGAAGTCCAGCGACCTGCTGCGCGATGCCGACGTCGCCATGTATCACGCGAAGCGGCGCGGCGGCGCGCGCACGGTGATGTTCGACGAGACGATGTTCGAGGAGATGGCGAGCAAGTATCGGGTGCAGACCGAGCTGCATCGAGCGCTGCAGCACGACGAGCTGCGGCTGGCGTATCAGCCGATCTTCGACGGGGTGGACACGCGGCTGTGCGGCTTCGAGGCGCTGGCGCGGTGGAACCACCCGACGCGCGGCCGCCTGTGCGCGGGCGACTTCGTGAGCGAGGCGAACGAGTCCGGGCTCATCGTGCAGATCGGGCGCTGGGTGCTGAACGAGGCCTGCGGGCAGCTGGCCGACTGGAACCGCGCGTATCCGGCGGGGGCGCCGCTGAGCATCGCGGTGAACCTGTGCGACCGCGAGCTGATCGATCCGGACTTCGTGGAGTCGGTGGAGGCGGCGCTGGCGGCGAGCGGGCTGCCGGCGGAGCGGCTGGTGCTGGAGATGACGGAAGGGGTGATGATGACGCACATGGAGACCGCGGTGCCGGCCCTGCGCCGGCTGCGGGCGCTCGGCGTGCAGATCCAGCTGGACGACTTCGGGCGCGGGTACTCGTCGCTGAGCGCGCTGCGGCGGATGCCGCTGACGGCCATCAAGATCGACCGGTCGTTCATCGCGGAGGTGGTGGCGGACGCGGAGTGCCGGGCGATCGTGGGGACGATCGCGGCCTTCGCGCAGGCGCTGGGGCTGGACGTGGTGGCCGAGGGGGTGGAGACGCGCGAGCAGGCGGCGGTGCTGTCGGCGATGGGCGGGTTCCGGTACGTGCAGGGGCACTTCTACGGAAAGCCGGTGCAGCCGGACGACGCGGGCGAGCTGATCGAGGATTTCGGGGTCGGCGGCTAGGCGCGGCCGGTAGACATCTCGGCGGAGAAGTTATCCGCCCTCTCCTTCGAGCGTACGCGAATCTC
>JAQBPZ010000048.1 GCA_028287225.1 Gemmatimonadota bacterium | reverse complement strand
CACCAGCGTACCGCCTGCACCGTACTCCGTACGGTGTACGGTGCAGGCGGTACGCTGGGTGGTCGAGTCTATTTCTTCGAGACGAGCGGACTCTCCGCCACCGGCAGCGGCGGCAGCGTGGGCGAGGCCGGCGAGGTGGGCGGACCGGTCATCGCCTCCGGATTGAGCGCGCGATCCAGCTCCGCGCGCGTGAGCAGGCCGCGCTCCATGACCAGCTCGTACACGCCGCGGCCGCTCGCGAGCGCGTCGCGGGCGATCTCGGTGGACGTCTCGTAGCCGAGCACCGGCACCAGCGCCGTCACGATGCCGATGGACTGCTCCACGAACTGCCGCATCCGGTCCGGGTTGGCCGTGATGCCGACGATGCAGCGCTCGCGCAGGACCGTGCAGGCATTGGTCAGCGCCGAGATGCCGCCGAGCAGCCGGTAGGCGATCACCGGCTCGAACACGTTGAGCTGGAGCTGGCCCGCCTCCGCCGCCATCGTGACGGTGATGTCGCCCCCGATCACGTCGAAGCAGACCTGGTTCACCACCTCGGGGATCACCGGGTTCACCTTGCCCGGCATGATGGACGATCCCGGCTGCATGGCGGGAAGGTTGATCTCGCCGAAGCCGGCGCGCGGGCCGGAGCTCAGCAGCCGCAGGTCGTTGCAGATCTTGGAGAGCTTCACGGCGCAGCGCTTGAGCACGCCGCTGAGCTGCACGAACGACCCGGTGTCGGCGGTGGCCTCCACGAGATCGGGCGCGGTGATGAGCGGCAGCGCCGTGATGCGCGAGAGATGCGTGCGTACCGCGTCGGCGTATCCGCGAGGCGCGTTGATGCCGGTGCCGATCGCCGTGGCGCCCATGTTCATCTCGCGGATCAGCGCCTGCGCTTCACCCAGCCGCTCCACGTCCTCGAGGATGGTGTGGCCGAACGCGGTGAACTCCTGCCCGAGCGTCATGGGCACGGCATCCTGGAGCTGCGTCCGCCCCATCTTGATGAACGGCGAGAACTCGTCGCCCTTCATCAGGAACGCGGCGGCGAGGTCCTTCATCGCATGGCGAAGCCCCTCGATCACGGTGTGCAGCGCCAGCTTCACCGCCGTCGGGTAGACGTCGTTGGTGGACTGGCTGAGGTTCACGTGATTGTTGGGGTGCACGTACTGGTACTCCCCGCGCGTGTGCCCCGACAGCTCGAGGGCCCGGTTCGCGATCACCTCGTTCGCGTTCATGTTGGTGGAGGTGCCAGCGCCGCCCTGGATCATGTCCACCAGGAAGTGCTCGTGATGCCGGCCGGCGCGGATCTCCTGCGCCGCGCGGGTCACCACGTCGCACACCGCCTGGGGCAGCAGGCCCAGCTCCGCGTTCGCGAGCGCGGCCGCCTCCTTCACCGCCGCCAGCGCCTCGATGAGCGCGGGAAACTCGCGCAGCGGCACGCCGGTGATGGGGAAGTTCTCCATCGCGCGCAGCGTCTGCACGCCGTACATCGCGTCGTCCGGCACCTCGCGCTCGCCGAGCAGGTCGTGCTCGAGCCGCGTTCGCGTCCCGCCAAAGCCGAGGCTGCGGCCGCGTCCCACGAGGGTGGCATCCACAGCCGACAGCCGATGCTTGATGGCGCGCGCCGCGCGGCCCACGAGCGTCGCGTACAGCGAGGGCGCGTCCTTGATCATCAGCTCGATCTGGTCGCGCGAGAGCACCAGCGCCCGCGTGTTCACGATGGCGCGCGCCGTGGTGCCGTGCGTGGAGTCGTCGAGCAGGAGGCCCTCGCCGACGGCCTCGCCCGCGCCGAGGGTCGCGAGCCGCACCGGGCGGGTCGCCCGGCCCTTCTCGATGGCGACCGCACCGGTCACCACCAGCGCCATGAGCCGGCGCTCGTCGCCCTCCGCGAACAGCAGCGCGTCGCAGGCGTAGTCCACGGGAGTCACCAGCCGGCTGAGCTGGTGGATGGAGGTATCGGTGATGCCGTTCAGGAACGACAAGGCTCGGAGCTGATCTCGGATTTCGGTCATGGCACGGAAACTACCCTCAGGCCATCGACAGGCTCAACTCCGACGCCGCGTGCCTCGACCCGCCGGCGTCTGCCGCGGGCTCGATCGCCGAGCCCCTCGCGGGTTCGGCGTCCCCGAGCTTGAGCCCCGCCACCAGGCGATTGAGCCGGTCGGCGGCGGCGACGAGCGTGTTGGCCGCCCCCGCGATCTCCTGGGTCGCGGCGCTCTGCTCCTCGCTCGACGCGGCCACCTGCTCCATGGCGGCGGCGAACGACTCGGTGCCGCCCGTGAGGTCGTCGAGCCGCTCGGTCATCACGGCCATCAGCTCGCGCGTGGTGGACGACGTCTGCTGCACGGAGCGCGTCCAGCTGTCCGCCTCGGCGACGGCGACCTCGATCTCCGCGAACGACGCCGAGGCCCGCGCATTGGCGACACGCACCTCGTCGGCCATCGCCACGGCGCGGCCGGCGGAGGCGCGCGACGCCTCGATCCCGCTCAGCACGCTGTTGACCACGGCTTCGGTGCGCTCGGCGGCGTCCGACGACATGGACGAGAGGCGGCGCACCTCGCTGGCCACCACGGCGAACCCCTCGCCCTGCGCTCCGGCGCGCGCGGCCTCCATGGCCGCGTTGAGCGCGAGGAGCTTCGACTGGCGGGCGAGCTTCCGCACGAGCGTCACGAACGAGCGGATCTCGGTGGACGCCTCGGCCAGCGCCTCGATGGCCTGGGCGCTGGCGAGGACGTCGTTCCCGAGGGTGTCGAGCGAGGCGGCGCTGGCGTCCAGCCCCGAGCGGTTCTCGGTGGCCAGGGTGCGCAGCGCCGCGTTGCGGGTCACGCCCTCGCCGGCACCCGTCTCCAGCTCCGTCGCGAGCCCGCGCAGGGAGCCCGCGGTCACCGCGAGCGAGCCGATCGTCTCGGCCATGCGCGTGGCCTGGGCGGAGAGCTCGCTGGCCGTGTTGGCGATCTCGCCCGCGGTGGCGGCCATCTCCTCCGATCCCGCGGTGATGTCGGAGGACATCGTGTTGGTCTCGTGCGTGGACTGCACGATGGCCTGCGCGAGCCGTCGCAGCTCCACGACCATCGCGGCCACCGCGCGCGCGGTGCGTCCGATCTCGTCGTCGGTGGACACGTGCCGCACCTGCACCGAGAAGTCTCCGGCCGCCACCGCCTCGGCGGCCGCGGCGAGCTGGCTCACCGGGTCCGAGATGCGGCGGGTGAGGAAGCGGTGCATGGCGAAGATCAGCCCCGCCAGGACCAGCAGCAGCGCGGCCGTGGCGCCGAGGATGCCGCGCTTCGCCGCCTCGTAGGGTGCGGCAAGGGTGGCGCTCGGCAGATGTGCGACGATGGTCCAGCGCGTGCCCGTCGCGGTGCGCGTGGCGGCCTGCTCCACGACGCTGCCGACCGTCACCGTGCCGTGCTCGGACGCGGCGTCGCCACTGACCCTGGCGAGCACGCTGCCCATCGCGGTGGAGTCGGAGCTCAGGAGCACGCGTCCTGCCGAGTCCACGATGTCCACCCGGACGCCGGCGCCGGCGGAGGCGAGCGACGAGACGAGGGGAGTGACGACGAACTTCACCTTGAGCACGCCCAGCTTCGCAGCCCCGTCCACGACGGTGACGGCGACGGCGACGACGCTCGTGCGCGTGGCGGAGTCGTAGGCGGCGTCGGAGATCGAGCGGCCGGTGCGCCACGCTTCCTGCCACCAGGCCTCGTCGCTCTGCACGAAGTCGGCGCTGCGGTCGGTGATCAGGACGTTGTAGCCGCTGGAGTCGGTGAGGATGACCTGCTCGGCGTCCAGGTGGGGCACGAGCTCGCGCAGCCTGAGCCGCGTGTCGGCGGCCACCAGCATGGACTTGTCGGCGGCGAAGCGCTGCTCGAGGGTCGGGATGGGGGTGCCGGGCAGGCCGAGCGCCGCGGACCGGGCGAGCCCCTGCCGCGCGGCGGCGATCACCTGGGGGGTGAGGGCGAGCACTTGCGACTCGCGGCCGCGCTCCTGAAGCGCGCTGGCGATGACGAGGTCCGCCCGATGCGCCGCCTCGTGGAGGGTCTGGTCGCCGCGGCGGGCAATGTCGCCCTGCAGCAGGGTCCAGGCGCCGCCCGCGAGCAGCCCGATGGTGAGGATCCCGCAGACCGTGGCGCCGACGAGGAAGCGCCGGTGCAGGGAGGAGGAGTAGTCCTTGCGCGCGATCGGGCTGACCTGCGGCGCCGACGCGGCGGATGTGGTGGCCATGCGGGGGAAGAAGAGCGGGAGGGCGAAGTCGAGTCGCGCGACGCGGGAGGCGGCGACGTTTGTGAGGCTGGGACCGTCAGGCTAAATTGCGGGAAGAGACCAACTTCCGCCCGCAGGCGCCACAGCGCCGAGAAGTCGCCCGATGACAGAATTCGAAGTATCCCAGCCGGCCGCGAACGAGCCGGCCACCTACGACCCGGCCGCGATCGAGCGGAAGTGGCAAGCCACCTGGGAGAGCATCGGCACGAACACCCCGGACCTCGCCGCCGCGGCCGACCCGTTCTACGCGCTGATGATGTTTCCGTACCCGAGTGCGGAGGGGCTCCATGTGGGCAACCTCTTCGCCTTCACGGGCAACGACATCTATGGACGATTCCAGCGGCTGCAGGGGCACACCGTCTTCGAGCCGCTGGGCTACGACGCCTTCGGCATCCATTCGGAGAACTTCGCCATCAAGGTCGGCGTCCATCCGAGCGACCTCATTCCGCGCAACATCGAGAACTTCCGGCGGCAGCTGAAGCGCGCGGGGCTGATGGTGGACTGGACGCACGAGCTCTCGACCACGGATCCGCGCTACTACAAGTGGACGCAGTGGGTGTTTCTCCAGCTCTACAAGCAGGGGCTGGCGTACAAGAAGGCCGCGGCGGTGAACTGGTGCCCGTTCGACAAGACCGTGCTGGCCAACGAGCAGGTGGTGGGCGGCGCCTGCGAGCGCTGCGGCACGCTCGTGGAGCAGCGGTTCCTGGAGCAGTGGTTCTTCCGGATCACCGACTACGCCGGACGGCTGCTGGCCAACCTCGATCAGCTCGACTGGTCGGAGAGCAC
>JAQBPZ010000018.1 GCA_028287225.1 Gemmatimonadota bacterium | reverse complement strand
CCGCGGCGCCGATGCCCGCGGGCCCGCCGGACGCGATGAGCTGCACCACGCCGGTGGAGACGAGCCCATAGGCGATCTTGGCGATCTCGAACTCGTTGCTGCCGAGCGATGCGGCGATGCCGCGCAGGTCGCGCTCGCCGTCGATCATCATCAGCACTTCCCACTCGTGCGGGAGCAGGTCCAGCACCGAGGCGCGGTCGTCCTCCACGGGCGAGAGCACGGGCACCACGCCGAGCGAGGGCACCTTGTCGGCGATGCGCGACCACTCGTCGATGCGACGCGCGCCCTCCATGAGCAGCGACTCCGTGGAGATCCGGATGCGCGCGTCCACCGGCACGTTGGCGACGGAGCGCTCCTCGAAGGAGAAGAATCCCTCGCGCCACGACATCAGCTCGAACACCACGCTCTCGATGGCCTGCCGAAGCTGCCGCTCCAGCTCGCGCTGCGTGATCACGCCGGCCATCACGAGCCGGTCGCCAAGCCCCAGCGTCGGATGATCCACCGCGGCGGCGGCGGCCAGGTCGGCATCGACGAGCTTGCCCGCGGCCCGCAGGATCCGCTCGATGGAGGTCGGATTGCTGCGCACGCTCGCGAACACGACCTTCCCACCGTCGAACAGCACGTCGCCCGCGTCGTCGCGCAGGTCGGAGGTCACGCGGAGCGCGCCGGTCTTCCGGCTCAGGTCGAGCAGCTGGAAGACGTCGTGGATGCCGAGCTCGCGAAGCGGTCCCTCGATGGCCATGTCAGTCCGCCGGGGTCGCGAAGATGGCGTGCAGGTCGGCGGCGGTGCGCGCCTCGCGGCGCGCACGACGCGCGAAGTCGCCCGCGGGATCGAGCTCGATCACGCGACGCCAGCGCTCGATGGCCTCGCGGAACCGCTTCTGCTCGTTGAGCAGCAGGCCGTCGTAGTACAGCGCGCCGGGATGGTCCGGGTCGAACCGCAGCACGCGGCGGAACGCCATCACGGCGTCGCCCTTGCGCCCCATGGCCAGCAGCGTCTCGCCGAGCGCCAGGAGCGCGTCGAAGTGGTAGGGATCGCGCTCCAGCAGGGCGATGAGCAGATCCAGCGCGTCCCCGCCCTTGCCCGCCGTCCGCCGCAGCGCCGCCAGCTCGAGCGTTGCCTCCGCGTACGTCGGCACCGCATCCAGGGCCCGCTCGAGCTCCTCCTCGGCCTCCCGCAGCTGCCCGCGCTCGCGCAGCAGCCGCGCGAGGTGGAAGCGCACCACGGCGAAGTCCGCGTCCAGCTCCAGGGCGTGCCGGTAGGCCGCGATCGCGCCCTCGTTGTCGCCCAGGGATCGCGCGATGTCGCCCATCTTCTGGTGCACGTCCGCGCGAAGCGGCTCGATGCGCCGCGCGTCGTCCAGCGCCGCGAGGGCCGCGGCCGGATCACCGGTGTCGGCGCGCGCGGCCGACACCAGCATCAGCACGTCGATCGTGGCGGTGCCGGCCGCGAGCAGGGACTCGGCGAGCGGCCGCGCCTCGCGGCCCCGCTGCATGGCGAGCAGTGCCCACGCCTCGCCGATCTGCGGGCGGAGCTGGTTGGGCGCCTCGCGGCGGGCCTCGCGGTATCGCTCGAGCGCCTCGCCATGCAGCCCCTGGCGCGCGTAGATGTCGCCCAGGAGCGTGAGCCCGTCGCCGCGCGGCGCGCCGCGGGTGAGCGCGCGGCTGACCTCGGCCGCGGCACGCTCGTACAGCCCCATGCCCAGGTAGTCCGCCGCCATCCCGAACCCCTCGCCACCGCGGCTCTCGGGCAGATGCACGGCCGCGTCGGGCGTGGGAGCGAGCGTGGTGAAGAGCGAATCGAGCACTCCCGCGTCGAACGCGAACTCCTCCACCGCCTCTTCCACGCGATGCACCGCGCCGAGGTCGGGCTGGATGGACAGGTCGGGGTCTTCGTACTCCAGGTCGATGGCGAGCTCGAACTTCTGCGCCACGTAGTACGGGTCCAGCTCCAGGGCGCGCTTGGTCTCGCGCAGCGCGCCCTCGAAGTCCCCGAGGTTGGAGAGCGTGAAGCTCAGGTTGTAGTGCGCTTCGGCGTACTCCGGCTTCGCCTGCACGGCGCGGGCGAACGCGTTGCGCGCGTCCTCGAACTTGCGGAGCTCGCTGAGGACCAGGCCCACGCCGTTCCATGCGGCCGGCTCTTCGGGCGCCGTCTGGAGCACGGCGCGGTAGGCCTCGAGCGCGAGCTGGAAGCGCTTCCCCTTGCTCAGCAGCAGCGCGAGGTTGAGCCGCGCCTTCACGAACGACGGCTGGGCCTCCAGCGCCACGCGGAACGCCGCCACCGCGCCCTCGGTGTCGCCGCGATGATAGAGCGCGACGCCGAGGTTGTTGTGCGCCAGCGCGTAGCCGATCTCCGCGTGCGTCGCCGTGCGGTAGCTCTCCTCGGCGTCCTCGAAGCTGCCCTGCTGGTGCAGCGCGACGCCGCGCTCGTTCCAGAGCTTCGGGCTCTCGGGCTGGAGCAGGAGCAGCTCGTCGTACAGCTCGACCGCCTTGGCCGTCTCGCGGCGCAGCAGGTGCACCTCGGCCATCGCCTGGAGGACGAGCGCGCGATCCTCGTGGCGATCCAGCGCCTTGGCGTACTCGCGCAGCGCCTCGCCGTAGTATCCCTTCTGCCTGAACGCGAGGCCGAGGTTGAAATGGGCGAGCTGCCCCTCGGCGTGCACCTCCATCTGCGTCTGGCGCCCGTCGGCGCGCGCGGCGGCGAGCGCCTCGATGCGCTGCGGCCGGTTCTGGTCGATTGCGAGGTTCGCCTGCGCGCGCGAGAGCGTGGGGTTCAGCTTGATCGCCCGGCGCGTGACGTCGCGCGCCTCCTCGTGCAGGCCCATGTCGCCGAGCACGAACCCCATCAGGTAATAGGCGTCCGGGTTCTGCGGGTTGAGCTCCACCGCGCGCTTGAGCGCCGCGAGCGCCCCCTCGTTCACGCCGCGGTTGTACAGCACCTCGCCGATGTAGAAGTTGACGACGGAGCTGGAGGGATCCAGGCCGAGCGCGCGCTGGAGGTAGCCCAGCGCCTTGTCCAGGTCGCCATTGGTGCGCTCGGCGAGCCCGAGCTGGACGAGGGCGCCGATGTCGTTCGGGTGGTGGCGCAGCAGCTCGCTGAAGGTCGCGGCGGCCTCGATGGTCTGCCCCAGCAGCGCGTGCACCCGGCCCAGCTCCCAGCGGGCATCGCGGTCGTCCGGGCGGGCGCGGAGCCGCTCGGCCAGCTCGCTGACCTTCTTGTCGTAGTACCCGGTGTTGAAGTACGCGATCTCGAGGTTGCGCTGCGCCACCTGCATCTTCTGGTCGAGCTCGAGCGCGCGCATGAACGCGCTCACCGCCTCCTCGTACAACCCCTTGTTGTAGTAGAGCACCCCCAGGTTGTTGTGCGCCCCGGCGTCCGACGGATCGATCCGTCGGGCAAAGGACCGCAGGACGTCGCGGTCGCGCTCGGAGGTGAGGGTGGGAGTGCTCATGGGCGTTGAGGCAAGCTATCGGGCAGACGTGGCTGCGCCCGGTCGCTACGCGACCCGGATGGCGCGGAGAATCGCCTGGAGCGACGCCGGGTCGGGGAGCAGCAGGAAGAACCCGCGCAGCTTCTCCCTGACGTCCGTCATGAAGAACTCGCTCTCCACGCAGAAGACGTAGTCGCGGTCCGAGCCGAACTGGAGGTACGCCGTGGTCAGCACCGCGGTGCTCATGTCGATGGCGAGGCTCGGCGGCGACGGCAGCAGCATCATGCCCATGAAGTCGCTGAGCGCGTTCATGTACGCGCTGCTCAGGATGTTGCCGGCTTCCTTGATGGCGGACTGCTCCATCTCGCCCAGCTCCTGCGAGGAGCCCTGCGGGCGCCGCAGCATCAGCTCGGCCAGCCGGACCGCCGTCGCCTTGGGGAAGACGAGCAGCGTACGGCCCGTGAGGTCGCCGAGCATGTGCATGAGCACCGCGGCCACCGGCTCCTCGGGGGCGGAGATCTGGGGCGGAACTTCCTCGAGTCGCGAGACGTTGATGGTCGGCACGCTGATCATGATCGTGCTGTTGATCATCTGCGAAAGGGCGGTGGCGGCGTGGCCGGCCCCGATGTTCGCGACTTCTCGCAGCGCATCCAGCTGCAGCGCCTTCAGCGAGCGAATGTCATCCATGGGAAGATCCGTTAAAGAAGACTGCTGACGTCGATGATGAGTGCCGGAGCCCCATCGCCGAGAATGGTGGCGCCGCCGAACAGCGCGAGGCCCTCCCGCACGCCGTCGAACTGCTTGACGACGATTTCCTGCTGCCCGATCAGGTCGTCCACGACGAGACCAGCCCGCCGCTCCGCCATCTCGACGATCACCACCTGCTCCAGGCCGCGCTTCGGCGCACCGTCGTATCCCATGAGCTGCCGCAGCCGCATCACCGGCAGCACCTCGTCCCGCAGCATGAGCATCTCGCGTCCCTTGAGGGTCCGCAGGATCTTCGGATGCAGCTCCACCGTCTCGCTCACGTGCGTCATCGGCACGGCGTACGTCTCGTCGCCGATGCGGGCCAGGAGCGAGCGCACGATGGCGAGGGTGAGCGGCAGGCGCAGCGTGACGGTGGTGCCCTTGCCCGGCGCGGTGCGGATGTCCACCGAGCCGCCGAGGGCACGCACGCGGTTGTAGACCGCGTCGATCCCGACACCGCGGCCGGAGAGGTCGGTGATGGTTTCGGCGGTGCTGAAGCCCGCGCGCGAGATGAGCCGCAGCAGCTCCTCGTCGGTCAGCTCGGTGCGCGTGGACTCCACCAGCCCGTCGGCGATGGCGCGACGGAGGACGCGATCGCGATCGATGCCGCGGCCGTCGTCCGACACGCGGATGGCCACGGCCGAGCGGTCGCGCAGCGCGCTCAGGGTGAGGCGTCCCTGCTCCGGCTTGCCGGCCGCACGGCGCACGTCGGGCGTCTCGATGCCGTGGTCCACCGCATTGCGCAGCAGGTGGACGATCGGGTCGCCGACCTCGTCGAGCATCGAGCGGTCGAGCTCCACCTCCTTGCCCTCGATGACGAGATCGACCGACTTGCCCACCGAGCGCGCCGCGTCGCGCACGAGGCGCGGAAAGCGGTCGAACACCTGCCACACGGGGACCATCCGGCTGGTCATGATCTCGTCCTGCAGATCGGCGACGAGGCGCGTGGCCTGGGCGACGGTCTCGGCGAGCGCCGGATCGTTGAGCGCCACGGAGATCTGGGACAGGCGGCCCCGCGTGATCACGAGCTCGCCGATGAGGTTCATCAGGTTGTCCAGGCGCCGCAGGTCGATGCGCACGCTGCGCTGCTGGCGCACGGCGCCCGACGCGGAGGTGCCATCACCGGCGGGCGCACGCGCGGGGGCGCCGCTGAGCGCCGAGAACTCGCCCGTGTCGCCCATGTCGGCGATCGTGTCGGACAGGGAGGGCGTGACGACGGGATCTTCGCCGGTGCGCACCTCCACCACGTCGCCCGCGGTGCGCAGCGCCGCTTCCACCTCCTCGGCGGTGCGGGTCGTCTGGAGCCGGAGCGCGAGGTCGTGGTCGAACTCGTCGGCCTGAAGCTGCTCGACCGCCGGACTGCACGACGTCACCTCGCCGAGCGCGCGGGCGGCCTGCACGACGAGGAATGCGCGAACCCCCTTCAGCGCAGTGTCCGTGGCGAGGCGCACGCGGACGAGCAGGCCGGCCCCCGCGGGCGCCGCCGCCGTCCATGCGCCCACATCGGGGGCGGAGGGCGCCGGCACGCCACCGGCGCGCGCCCCCCCGGCCGCCGGTCCGCTCGCCCCGTTGCGGGCCGAATCGGCCTTCAGCGCGGCGACGAGCGGTTCCACGTCCACGCGCGTGGCGTCGCCGCCGACCGCCGCCTCGATGGCTCCCTCGAGCACGTCCGCCGAGCGAAAGAGCAGGTCCATGAGGGGCGGGTCGATGGTGCGCCTGCCCTGCCGCACCCGGTCCAGCAGCGTCTCCAGCTCGTGCGACAGCGACGCGACGGGGCCGTAGCCCATCGTCGCGCTCATGCCCTTGATCGTGTGGACGGACCGGAAGATGGCACCCACGGGCTCCGCCCCCCCCTCCCCGCGCTCGAGCTCGAGCAGCGAGTGGTTGATGGCGGACACGTGCTCGCGGCTCTCCGTGAGAAAGAGCTCGGCGTACTGGGCGCTATCCACGCGCGGCAGACGTCTGGGAGGAGGAGGAGCCGCGCAGGGCGGCGAAGGCGGCGGGATGGTGGGCGGGTGCGGTTCCCCTGCAGAGCGGTGGTGCCGGGGGCGTCACCCCAGCACGCGCTGTACGGCTTCGAGCACTCGGCTCGGCTGGAAGGGTTTCACCACGAAGTCCTTCGCGCCGGCCTGGATGGCCTCCACGACCAGGGCCTGCTGGCCCATCGCGCTGCACATGAGGACCTTGGCGGACGGGTCGAACTTCGTGATCTCCCGCACCGCGTCGATGCCGCCCATGTCCGGCATCACGATGTCCATCGTGACGAGGTCCGGCTTCAGCAGCTTGTACTTCTCCACGGCCTGCACGCCCGTCTCGGCCTCACCGACGATCTCGAACCCCGCCTGCTGCAGGATGTCGCCGACCATGGTGCGCATGAAGATCGCGTCGTCGCAGATCAGAACCGTATGACTCACTCGGTGCCCCCTTAGAGCAATACCTGCGTGACCAGCGTGTGAATGTCGATGAGGGCAACGACGTCACCCTCCAGATGTCCCAACCCGCGTACGAGCCCCCCACGATCGTCGCCGAGGGCGCCCGTCTCCACGGGATCTTCGGTGATCGCCTGCACGTCCATCACCTCGTCCACCGCCACGCCGACGTTGCGCGAGCCGTGCTGCGCGAGGATGATCGACCCCTCGCGCACCGGATCGCGCGACGGATCGAGCCGGATGCCGAGGTCCAGCACCGTCACGATGGTCCCGCGCAGGTTCACCAGTCCCTGGACATACGCCGGCGCGCCAGGCAACCGCGTGGCGCGCCGATATGGGATGATCTCCCGGACCGCATCGATGTCGCAGCCGTAGGTGCTCGTGCCCACCCGGAACAGGAGGGTGCGCGCGGCCGCCAGCGTCTCAAGGATGGTCGTCGTCTGAGAAGAACCCAAAGTACTCCAGCGGGTCGGTGTTTCCAATCGATGAATCCGGCCCCGCCGCACTCGCGAGCGCGCTCACGAGGTCCGGCGGAAGCGGGGAGCGCAGCTCGACCTCGTCGCCCGATGCGGGATGCCGGAAGCGGAGCCACGCCGCATGGAGGAAGTGACGCTTCGGGGGCAGCGTCACCAGACGCCGTCCACCGCCGCCTCCATACGTATCGTCGCCCACCACCGGATGCCCGACCGAGGACAGATGCACGCGGATCTGGTGCGTCCGCCCGGTGTGCAGGTGCGCGCGCAGCAGGTCCACGACGTCGAACCTGGCGAGCCGCACGAAGTCCGTTCGGGCCGCCCGTCCTGTACTGACGATCGCCATACGCTTTCGGTCTCGCGGGTCCCTGGCGATGGGCTTGTCCACGGTGAGCCGGTCGTCGGGGAGGTGCCCCCAGGAGAGCGCGGCATAGCGCCGGACGATCTCCCGGCGCTGCATCGCGGCGCCGAGCACGCGGTGCGCGCGGTCCGTCTTGGCCACGAGCAGGAGACCCGAGGTCTCCTTGTCGAGCCGGTGCACGATGCCCTCCCGGTCCTCGCCGCCGAGGTCCGAGAGCGCGCCGCCGCGCCCCTTGAGGGCGTTGACGAGGGTGCCGGTCCAGTTGCCCGGCGCGGGATGCACCACCATGCCGGCGGGCTTGTCGACGACGAGCACGTCGTCGTCCTCGTAGGCCACGACGACGGGGATGTCCTCCCCCTCCACCGTGCGGGTGGTGGGCGCGGCGATCGTCACCTGCACCCGCTCGCCCGGCGATGGGCGATAGCTCGCGCGCTCGGCACGCCCCTCCACCGTCACGTGGCCGGTGGCGATGAGGGTGGCGGCCTGGGTGCGCGACAGCTCCAGCGCCGAGGCGACGAACAGGTCGAGTCGACCGGCGTCGTCCGCGGCGGTCAGGTCATGCCGCGTGACGACCGGTCCGGCGGCGGCGCCGGAGCCTCCGCCGCTCACGCCTCGGGACGCGATGCGTCCGGCCGGACGTCCGCCGCGAGCGGCGCGGCGCCCGCGGCGGCCGAGGCCTCCCGCTCCTCCTGCGACAGCGACCAGGCCAGCGCGATCGCCCCGATGGTCACCGCGGAGTCGGCGACGTTGAAGGTCCAGAAGCGCACGTCGCCCAGGCCGATGTCGATGAAGTCCACCACGCCCTGTGGGCTGCGGAACCGGTCGATCAGGTTGCCCGCCGCTCCTCCCCAGGCGAGGCCCAGGGCGAGCACGCGCAGGCGGTCGCCGGCCCGCACGCCACGTCCTGTCATGCGGTAGAGGCGCCAGAGCACCACCAGCGCGACCACCGCGAAGGCGCCGAAGATGAAGCGCGAGTAGGGACCGAGCGACATGCTGAACGCCGCGCCCGGGTTGTAGGCGAGGGTGAAGCGCACGACGTCGCCGATGATGCGGTGCGGCACGTAGCGCGGCATCAGGAAGTGCTCGGCGAGCAGCTTGCTCACGAGGTCGACGATGATGACGGCGAGCGCCGTGCCCCAGAAGAGGCGGCCGGTGGGCGCGCCGGGCGCCTCGGACAGGGTCTGGCTCAGACGAGGTTCCCCGTATCGGGAGTATGGGCGTGCGGCGCGGGGGCCGGCGCGCGCTGGGCGCGGAGGTCTTCCTGCCAGAGCACCCAGGCGAGGAGCACGGCGCCGGTGCTGACCGCCATGTCCGCGACGTTGAAGGTCGGCCAGCGCGAGTCGCCGATGCCGACGTCGAGAAAGTCCACCACGCCCAGGTCGGAGCGCAGGCGATCGAGCAGGTTGCCCACCGCGCCGGCGCACACGAGGGCGAGCGCGAGGACGCGCGCGTGATCGCCGCGCAGGGTCGCACGATAGAGGCGCACGAGGATCACCAGCGCCACGACCGTGAGCGCGGTGAAGATCCAGCGCGAGTAGTCCCCCAGGTGCAGCCCGAAGGCGGCGCCGGGGTTGTAGACGAGCGTGAAGCGCAGCGTGTTGCCCACGATCTCGTGCGGCACGCGCTGCGGAACGAGCGCGCGCACCGCGATCGCCTTCGTCACGACATCGATCATCGCGACGACGACGAGCACGGGCCAGAAGAGCGCTGCGTTACTTCTGCGACTTTGCATCTTCCTCGCGCTGCTTGCACTCGATGCAGAAGCGGGCGTGCGGCAGCGCGTCGAGGCGCTCGAACGCGATGTCGCCCCCGCAGTTGTGGCACTTCCCGAAGGTCTCCGGCGAGCGATAGAGCCGGCGCAGCGCCTGGTCGATGTGCCAGAGGAAGCGTCCTTCCTGGCTCGCGAAGAGGAACGCCTTCTCGCGCTCCATGGCGTCGGTGCCCTGGTCCGCCATGTGGAAGGAGTAGCTGCTGAGGTCTCCGTCGGCCTCCTGGGTCGACGTGCCGAACGCCTCGTCGTAGTGGCCGAGCTCCTTCAGCACGCGCTTGCGCTCCTCCTGCAGCCGCTTCTCGAAGTGCGC
>JAQBPZ010000016.1 GCA_028287225.1 Gemmatimonadota bacterium | reverse complement strand
GCCGTCCGCGGGCGCCCCGGCTGCCGGCGCTCCGGCCGCGGGTGCGGTCGCCGCAGCCCCGGCCACCGGCACCACGCACGAGGTCAAGATGATCGGCGATGCGACCGGCTACAAGTTCGAGCCGGCCGCGATCACCGTGAAGGCCGGTGACGCGATCAAGTACATCATGGTCAGCGGCGGACCGCACAACGTGACCTTCCAGAACGTCGCCGATGCGGCCGCCCGTGCGCAGCTCGACGCGAACATGCCCGGCCAGAAGATGGGCGAGGCGTCGGGTCCGATGGTCATGCAGCCGAACGAGGCCTACACGATCTCCTTCGCCAAGGTCCCGGCGGGCACGTACGAGTACGTCTGCCTGCCGCACGCGGCGATGAACATGAAGGGCACCGTCACGGTCCAGTAGCCGGATCGTTCGCCCGGTAGCACATGGAACGGCCGGCTGCGGAAACGCAGCCGGCCGTTCGTGGCTTCACGGGGAAGCGGGCCTCACGCCCCGATCCTTCTCCGCGCCGACCAACCGACCATGCCCACCCGCCTCGGCCTCTGCTGCCAGTTCCTCGATGCGCCGATCCATTTCCGCACCGCCACGCACCGGTACGTCTCGTCGCTGGCGCACGAGGCCGGCCGCGGCTACCTGACCGCCATTGCCCGTGACAACGCGGCGGCGCTCGCCGCCGCCATGGATCGCTGTCGCGTGCTCGGGATCGGCGCCTTCCGGATCAACAGCCAGATCCTTCCCCTCGCCACGCATCCGGTGAGCGGCTACACGCTGCCCGACCTGGACAGGGACGGCGCCATCGCCCACGCGTTTCGCGCGGCCGGAGCCCTGGCCCGCGCGTACGACGTCCGCCTCTCGTTCCACCCCGACCAGTTCGTGGTGCTGAACTCGGAGACGCCGCGCGTCGTCGCGGCCTCGGTGGACGAGATGCGGGCGCAGGGCGAGATCGCCACCCTGGTGGGCGCCGACGTGCTCACCCTGCATGCGGGCAGCTCGGCCGGCGGGCTGGAGGCGAGCCTGGAGCGCCTCGAGCGCGGCATCGAGCAGCTCACCCACGCGGCGCGGGCGCGGATCGCCCTGGAAAACGACGACCGGCGCTTCGGGCCCGCGGTCCTCCTCCCCCTCTGCGAGCGCCTCGGAATCCCGCTGGTGTACGACGTGCATCATCACCGCTGCAATCCGGATGTGCTGGACGTCGCCGACGCCACGCATCGGGCCGCGGCCACCTGGGGTGGCCGCGAGCCGCACTTCCACATCTCGTCGCCCCGTGCCGGCTGGGACGGTGGCGACCCGCGTCCACACGCCGACTACGTGATGCCCACCGATTTTCCCGATGCCTGGCGCGGCCAGCCGTTCACGGTCGACGTCGAAGCCAAGGCGAAGGAGCGGGCCGTCCTGGCGTTGCGCGACGCCCTCGCCGATACGATCCTCCCCGCATGAGCCCACGCCGCATCACGACCAGGCGCCCCCGCCCCACCACCACGTCCGCGACTCCCACGGCGTGGATCACCGCGCGCGCCCGCAACGCGCTGCGCCGGCCGGTGTTCATCGGGACGGTGAGCGCGCTGACCTTCGTGGCGTCGCTCATCGCGCTGATCGTCGTGCCGCAGCAGGCCAAGAAGGCCGCCGCGGCGATCCGGCCCGGCTCCGCGCGCCCGGACACCATTCCGACGCTCATCTCGCTCCGGCAGGCGCAGCAGCACGTGGCCGCCGCCGACTCGGCCATCGTGGCCACGCGGGCCGAGCTCATGGCGCTCATCAGCGCGACGGCAGCGGTCGTGGCGGCCGACACCACGCCGGGCGGCGTCGCGGTGAGCGCGGAGGTGCGCGCGCGACGCGATTCGCTGAACGCCGCCACGGAGCAGCTCACCGCGCTCATCGCCCGCGCGGCGGACGCGCCCCTGCTCACCTCCTACCGCGCGCTGGCGCAGGCGGCGCCCATGCAGGGCGACCCCCGCGTCGCGGTGCTGCTCGACACCCTCGTGGAGATCGAGCGGGAGCGGGAGGGCTACAACGCCGTGGGTGGGGTGGATCCGGTGTTCGTGGCGCTGACGAGCCACGCCACGGATATCGGCCGCGCCATCGTGACGCTCGCGAACGAGCGCCGCGCGGCCATCCAGGCGGAAGTCGCGAAGCTCGCGCCGCCGGCGCCCGCCCTGCCCGCGTCCATCGCCTCCCGTCCCATGCCGGACACGATGGCGAAGTACTACCTGCGCGACACCGCGCGCACCGTGGCGGCCGAGGTCGCCGCGCGCCTCGCCCGGGAGCGCGCCGAGCTGCAGCGGCTCGACGCCCGCGAGGAGCGCGCCCGGGAGCTGTCCAACGTGGCGGCGTCCCCCTCCGCCATGCTCGCCGCGGCGCTCGTGTTCGGTGCCATGCTGGGCTTCGGTGTGGCGCTCCTGGACGAGGTGCGGCGCCCCCGCATCTCCGATGCGGGCGAGATCGAGCGCGCGACGGGCGTCCGGGTGCTGGGCACCATCAAGCCCCTGCCGCCGTCTCCGGAGCGCGGGCGCCGCGCCGCGGATCGCAGCGGACCGCCGTACATCGATCCGGGCGCCGACGGGCACCAGCTCATCTACCTCACCGTGGCCACGGCGGGGTCGAGCGTGGTGATGCTGACCGTCACCGGCGACAGCGCCGCGGTGCGGGCCGTGGTGGCAATCAACTTCGCGGCCATCGCGGCCGACGAGGCGCGCACCACCCTGCTCATCGACACCGACGCGACGACGTCGGCCGTGTCGTCGGCGCTGCGCCTGCGGCCGAGCGGGGGGCTGAGCGGCGTGCTGGACGGGGGAACGCAGTGGCCCGACGCGATCCGCACGACGCGCATCGGGCGCGACCGCGCCATCGAGGTGGTGCCGAGCGGGCATGGCAATCCGGAGCTGGAGCGGATCCGTGTGCTGCTCGAGCGCGACGCCGAACGCCTGGCACGCCGCTACGACGCGATCGTGCTGGTGAGCACGGTGGAGCAGGTCGCCGGGGGGCTGCCGGTGGCGCTGCCGATCCCGGACGTCCTCTACTGCGCACGGGCGGGGTACACGCCGCTGGCGCAGCTGAAGCAGGACGTGGAGGCCATCCAGGCGAGCGGCGCACAGCTGCGCGGCGTGGTCCTCTGGAACGCCCCCGAGCCGGCGCTCGCCGACGTGCGCCAGACGGAGACGGCGCCGCGCGGCGAAGCGGCGGTGCCGGAGGTGGGGGCGGTGGCGGGGGCGGAATAACGAGTAACGAGTAACGAGTAACGAGAGCGTCCCGGGCGGCGGTCATCCTGCGCGACTGAGCGCAGCGAAGAAGCGTCAGGATCTTTCATCCCGGTCGCGGAGCCGGCTCCACGCGCAGGGAGGCAAGATCCTGACGCTTCGCGCAGGATGACAGCTCGACTCACGTGGTGCAGTTACTCGCTAACTCGCTACTCCTTGCTCGTTCGCTCCATCACCATCCCCACGTCCGCCACGAGCCCGCGGACCATCGGCAGCACGCGCCATGGCCCGGGGGCGAGGGCGGGAAGGAGACGGCGGGCTTCGGTGCCCCCGGCCCAGTCGCTGAAGGCGGGGAGCACGATCGTCCGCTCTCCCACGAGCGCACAGGGATAGCGCGCCGACGCGCCGGTCTCGTCGCGCATGGTGACGCGTGGATGCAGGTGTCCGCAGATCGTCCAGCGTCCGGGCGTGGAGGCGGGGGGGTGATGCACGACGTCGACGTCGCCCACGCGAACGGCGGCCGCGCCGGCCTCACCCGCCAGCGCCCCACCCCGATCGTGGTTGCCCAGCACGACCTCCAGCGAGACCGACCTGCGCACCGCCGCCGCGAGGTCCCCCAGCTCCGCCCGCTCCAGCGCATCGACGTCGCGCGTGGAATGACGGAGGTCCCCGGCGATGATCAGGCGGGCGGCGCCGAGTGCCGTCGCGAGGGAGGCGAGGCGGTGGCCGACGGCACCGCCCCGCTCCACCTCCGGCAGGTACCCGCCCCGCCGCCGAGCCGCAAGCTCATATCCCACATGGACATCCGCCACGATCGCGACCCCCGCGGCGGGGAGCCACGCGGCGCCCGCCCCGGTCACGCGCAGGCCGGGCGCGACCTCGATCCAGGGGTTCATGGCGTGTGGGCCGACGTTGCAACAATATCAATTGATGCATCGACGCCGCCCGTCGCGGCCACCGCCTGCTCCCAGAGGCGACGCAGGAAGGCGTCGCGCTCCTCCAGCAGCATCGAGTCCGTCGTCCCCGCCGCGACGAGACGGAACAGGAAGGGCGGCGGCCCCTCGAGGTCGCGAAGCGTGACGCGGCCGGTGGCTGCCTCGAGCCACCGAACACCAGACGGGACGTCGAGGTCATCCTCCAGCACCGTGCGATACGTCTCGCGCACCAGGGGGAAGTCCGGCCGCTCGCGCTCGAGCACCGTCCAGATCCGGCGCGCGTTCATCTGCATGGCGCCGATGAACCTGGAGCGGCCCTGGAAGTTCTTCACCAGCATCAGCCCCACACTCGCCACCGCGCGAAAGCGGCGCCCCCACAGGTCCGACCGGGCGACCGCGGCGTGCACGTCGTCGCGCAGCTGCGCCGGGTCGAACAGCCGCGCCAGCACCGCGTCGTCCCAGGCGGCGCGCTTCGGGACGCGCAGCGCGAACGCCTGGTCGTCCACCAGCAGGCCGACACTCCCCTTCCCGAGCCGCCAGGCGAGCGCGCGGGCCAGCGCCTCGTTCGCGCGGCGGCCGAGGGGGCTGGTCACGGCGTGGATCACGACGCGCGGATCGTCCGGGTCGGTCCATCGCTCCACCAGCACCTCGTCGGGATCCGGGATCGGCGAGAGCGCCTGCTGTGTGGCGACGTACGACGCGAGCGCGTCGGCGTCCGTGGGGTCGAGCCGGTGCGCCTGCACCAGCAGTGCGGCCACCGCCTCCGCGCCGCCGGCCACGAGCGCATCGCGCAGCGCCGCGCGCAGCCGGCCCACGCCG
>JAQBPZ010000012.1 GCA_028287225.1 Gemmatimonadota bacterium | reverse complement strand
CCCAAAAACGATACGCTCTCCAGGTCCGCTTGGACCTTTCAATTCCACTAGTAGCCCGCCCGACCTCCGCGTCCCTCCGCCGCTGTTGCAGTTCCTCTGCGTCCTCTGTGTTGAAGCAGTTGATCTTGCCAGGCACGAGATTGAAGCTCTTGCCGGGTACGAGATTGTGGCCCCCTCGCGCCGGGAACGAGCCGTGCGTTGCTGCTGCCGCCCTCTACCTGGATCCCTGCCCCATGCCCGACACCCTCGCCCGCGCCCGGACGCTCACCCGGCTCCTCGACAGTGCCGCGAGGGTCCCGGGTACCGGGATCCGCTTCGGGCTCGACCCGATCCTGGGCCTGGTGCCGGGGCTCGGCGACGTCGCGGGGGCGGTGCTCGCCGGATACATGGTGCTGCTCGGCGCGCGCGCGGGGGCGTCGCGCACCACGATCGTCCGGATGATCGCCAACGTCGCCATCGATGCCGTCGGGGGAACGGTGCCCCTGCTTGGCGACGCCTTCGACGTGGCGTTCAAGGCCAACTCGCGCAACCTCGCGCTGCTGGAGCGCACGCTCGGCAATGGCGCCCCGTCGATGGGCGCGGCGGAACGGCCCGCGAGCCGGATGGTGGTGTGGGGGAGCCTGCTGGCACTCGCACTGCTGGCCGCGGCAGGGATCACGGTGGCGTACTTCGTCGTGATCTGGATTGCGCACGCCCTGAACTGGGACGGGCGGACGACGATGGCCCGGTAGAGCCGGGCATGCGGGCAGATGCTCAAGCTGCCGGGGACGAACCCGGCGTGGAGGGAGAGTGGCACCTCCGTACACTGATTCAGGGCGCAATCATTATCTGTAGGCGCGGGAACAGCGGGTGTCCTGCGACGCGACTGCAGACGCATGGACACTGAGTGTCCAGCATTGCGTGACAGGCCGGCTCGGCCCGCGGAGTGTTGATGGCCGGCATTCACGCCTTGAATCTCGGCGGATTTCCGGGAGGGAGTGCGCCCTGGCTCCTGGATTCCCCGAGGCCATCGCTTTCTGCCGTGCAGCGACTAACGCCGTGACGAGCATCGTTCCGACGAACGGGAAGTGGCGCATGCGCCACTCCCCGTCCAAGCACAGAACAAAAGTCCTGTGACCACACAATCAGAAATCCTTCCTCACGGTCAGCATCTTGTGAGCATGTTGTAGAAGTCAGGGTTCCCGTTGCTACCGCTGCCTAGTGTTTTGAACTAGTCGCTCCCAGTACTTCACTCGTCGAAGTATCCACCACCCCATGAAACTCCCGACGAGACCACCGAGAGTGGCTGTAACCATGACACCGGTAAGCAACGGGTATTGTCGTGGCCCATTGGAAACAAGAAGAATCGTGAGGAACCCTGCTATGCCCACCGCGCAGCCAACTGCTATCGCGCCGTGCTGTCTCCTGAGCACAGGCCGAGAAAGGCCAGCGAAGATACCCGCAACACCACCAAACATTAGATACGCAAGAAACATCTTCCCTAGTGTCGGCCATTCCCCGGGATTCAGGAGGACCGCGAGCAAGACAGGCACGAATACAAGACTCGTTACGCCGAGTCCGACCCGCAGCCCCCAAAGAAGGTCTGTAGCAACATTTCGTCTGCTCATCTCAGCCTTATGTACTCGAAGGTTGACACGAGCACTTGAGCGCTGGGTCAAGACTAGAAGCACCCATCCAAGTCGGCAGAGGCTGCCGTGCAAGCTTGTCTAGCTGCTGGAACCAAGGACCCGGTGTCGCCGCCTCCCGTCCCCGTTGGTCTGGTTCCACCTGGCGCCCCCACCCCGCCACTTCGGTTTCCTGTGGAGCCGCTACCACTGCGCTCCGCCGTGATATTCACGGCTGCCGAATACTGGATCGGGTCCGTCCAGACGCAGACGGTCCGGTCGGAAAATTCAGCGCACCGCCATTCGAGTCCACTGGGGTCAGTGTGGTCCACGGGATTGTTCCCCGCATACACATACGGGTTCACCCGGCCCGCCAGCCCGATCGGGGCCTCGCTGATGAACGGGCCCAGGGACGGGTCGTAGTAGCGCGCCCGGTTGTAGTAGAGCCCAACTCGGCATCCAGCACCCGCGCGGCGAAGCGCGGCGGCGGCGGCGATAGCTGCTCGCTCGGGCGATGACGGAGTTGTTGACCGTCTCGTCAAAGACGCGAGCCACTCCGCAAACGAATCGAGGGAGACTGGCAGCTTTGCCAATCTCCCTCGATTGCAGATGCCGATCGAGGCTACCGAATTCACACGCGCCGATTGATCGTAGACCCGACGCTACCCGGACTTCTCATCTGCATCAAGCTGCTGCCGAAGAGCGTAAGAGAAGAGCCCCAAGCCCAGTCCGGCTCCCGCCCCCAGTGAAGCGGCACCCACAACATCAATCCATTCACCGGATCGCATCGCGATTGGAACCATGCACGCTCCGGCTGCAGGTGCCACGGCCAGGACCCATGCCAGAACGTAACCGCCGCGCCCACGACTACGCAGACCCCTCATCTGCGAAAAGAGCGCTCCAGCGACTCCTCCGGCACCAATTCCAATTCCAAGGAAGGACAGACGGTCGCCCGCGGTCAGCACTCCGGATTGAGCCGAGAACTTCAAGGCTCCCAGCCCGCCGAACGCCACGCCGATGATCATCCCTACCGCGGTCCCGCGGAGCAATTGCCTCATTTCGTCTCCATGAGTCGTTATCATCTAGCTACTTATCGACATGAATTAATGGCCTCTCCGAGCTTGAGCCCGGGTCCGATCACAGGGATCATGCCGACGACCGTGTATATGTTGGCGTATGTCCCGCTGCCGAACGGATTGGGAGTTCCCGCCATCTTTCCCACGCCAAGGGAGAGTCCAGTCATGCCCGGCACCGTCGCCATTTGGAATGCGGCTTGTTCCGCCGCCGCCCCTGTTCGAAAGAATCTCAATGTCGCCGCTGCGTATTTGAGTGCACTGATGCCGGCTGCGTTGCCGAGGAAGTTCAGGCTGAACTGGGCCAGGTCAGCCTGACAGGAGGAAAAAACTGGACTGGAATTGGACATCGCGTCTCCAACGCCCGGCCCACCCAACCCGCTAGTGCTCCTACCGGTAGTACCCCCCGGCACACCTGACCCGCGGTTCCCGAAGTTCGCGCTGGCGCCGCTAGTGTTCGCGGTTGCAGTAATGTGCACAGCCGCCAGGTACTGCACCGGGTCGGTCCAAGTGCACACGGTCCGATCCGAGAACTCCGCGCAGATCCACTCCAGCCCGCTCGGGTCTGTATAGTCCACCGGGTTGTTCCTCGCGTACACATACGGATTCACCCCGCCCGCCAGCCCGATCGGGTCCTCGCTGATGAACCGGCCCAGAGACGGGTCGTAGTAGCGCGCCCGGTTGTAGTAGAGCTGCGACTCCGGGTCGAGCTCGCGCCCGGCGAAGTGGAACGGCTGCCCTACCGGCTCGGTCGCGCTCAGAAGCCGCCCCGCGGGCGAGTACTCATACGCGTTCACCGTCTGGTTGCTCCCGTTCACCAGCGCCCGAACGTTGCTGGACGCGTCGGTGAGGTAGTAGAGCACCGTCCCATTCGCCTGCCGCAGCGAGTGCGGGTGATCGACGCCGGAACAGTAGCTGTACTCCAGCTGCGGAGTGCCCGATGCATCAAGCTGCATCATGAGGTTGTCACCGTCATACAGTAGCGCGTGGTCACGCTGTTCGTCGTCTTGCACACGCGGCGGCCCAGATCGTCGTAGCCGTACGACGTGCCGACGCCATCGGTGACCACGGTGGTCAGTTGCCCGCGCGTTGCAACTGAACAAGAGATCTGCGATCGCTTGATGCATCGCAGCCGATGGCGGGGCAACAGCGGGCGTCCTGCGGACGCGACTGCGCTCGGCATGACGCTCGTCTGAGCATGGCGTCGGTGTGTCTCGTCGTATGCCTGCTGATGAGTTGCTGGTTCGGCTTCTAAACCGCGAAGCGTTGAACTACTGCACCGTCGTGTAACGGTGTCTGGTTCATTCCTTCGGAAACTGAGCCGCCTTTGCAGGGTGGGCACGACTCCAGTGCTGCCTGGCCGGAAGAGAAGTTACTCGTACAGGTTCAGAGACGCTCCTCCGGTCGGCTCACGCGTATGGCTGCTCTGACAGCCCCCCGTGTACAAAGTGGACAGTGGGCGCCAATACGCATCGAGCCCCGCGCAATCGCGCAGGGCTCGAGACGATCGCGGTGAGCAGAGGAACGGTGTCAGCTCGCCTCGTCCCCGGACTTTCGCCGTCGTCGGATCTCGCTGCCGATGACGATCGTTCCAACCACCCAAAGCACCGGACCGAGCGTTATCTGCTCGGGCCCCCATCGTGCCGGGGGACCGGCCTGCTGGACCAGGATCCCCGCAACGACGGGCACGCTGGCAACGAACCCGATACCATACGTGCCAGGCACCGAGTCCGCGTGGCGTCCAAGGGCACCGATGATGGTGCCGGTCAGCGTGCTCACGAGCAGGTACATCGCGATCATGCTCGGATAGGACAACCCCCGGCGCGCGAAGCCAGCGCCGCCGTCGGCCCGATACGCCATCGTGATCCAGACGCAGAACAGAAGCCCGGTGATCAGCCCGACGAGAAGTCCTTTGCGTATGGTCAGCATACCGTGATCGGGTTCTAGTGTTTGAGGGTGTCCAGGCGAACTGGATGTAATCACTGACCGCACGCCGCGCTCGACTTTGCCCACCGCTCACCGGTCGACGTGAACGGGATCCAGCTCGTCGCCGTGATTCCGCCAATGTGCCAGAGTCGTCGCGGCAGCTCGCCCGCTTTAAGACGACATGCGACCCCCGGACCTTACTCGGCGGAAAGGTGACGCGCGATGCTGGAGAGCGCCTCGGTGGCCCGGTCCGAGGTGACGAACAGCTCCTTCCCGATCTCGACGGGCATGCCCGCCGAGTCGGGGAAGAAGAAGATCACCGTATGCCCCGCCGGGACGATGCACTGGGCGGGAAGGGTCGAGCGAGTGCGGCATGACCTCGCGGTCCGACCAGCAATGTCGCGCGCGAACACCGGTGCGAGCGGTCCGTCGTCCCGGATCGAAGGAGCGCACGCGACGAGCAAGGACCACCAGCGCACCCAGGCAAGTCATGATGCGAGATAACGTCATCGAATGGCCGTGTTACCGTCCGCCGCACTGGTGTCCTAGATTGTAGACGTTTCAGCGGAGGTTCATCAGACTCTCTAAGCAAGCGCGTGAGCGATCTCGGTGATGGACATACTCATGATTCGTTCTACCCATTCATCGTCGCTTGATGGTAGTGGTATCCATGCCACATGCTGGAGCTTCCCACGCTCTCGTCCGATTGCCGCCTCCACAAAGGCCAGTAGGTCAAGTGCAAACGGGCTAACGTGATCGCGCAGTCCGATCTGTGCAAGCATCTGCTGCATCTCTGGCGGCAGTTCCTCGCGTTGCACCCGTAGGATCGTGCCAATCGTATCAGCGCCGCGTAGGTATTCCGGCGCAATGCCGATAAGGGCTGCAATGTTGCCGGCGACTGCTCCATCATCGTCAGCGATCGAGAACGGGATGGGTGATCGGGTTCTCAACTTTCTTCGCACAACATCCTTCGCAGCATTGATCACCCGTTCGGCAGTAGTCTGCATCCTCTGTCTCCCTGGGTCGCGCGCGGCATGTCGACACAGTCAACGTTCGCCTCCCTCGAGTCTTCCACACCAGCGATGAAAGGGTAAAGCAAGACCATAGTCGCTCCCTATTTCTCATTCTGGTTCGCATACGATTGATCCTGTTCTGTTCTTTACTGCCGGCGTACACGCGAACGCCACCACGCCCACCAGCCGAGGGCACCACCAACACACATTCCTAGTGCTGCGGTCACTATCGCGACTCCGGGTCCGGGATACGGGTGGTCTTTGGATGGAATGCAAACAAGGGCCATGAGGCCAGTGCCACCGAGAAAACCTCCGACCAGCATTGCCGGCAGCCACTGCGCGAGCTTCGTACGCAGTGCACCCACAAGGGCTCCTGCGCCGGCTCCGAATAGCAGGTATGACATCAGCACCGCGAGGAACCAAGGCCACCGCGAACCGGGCCGTGACAGAATGATCAGAATGGCAGGAACGAATACTATGCCGGTAAGGAACAGCCCCTCACGAACGCCCCAGCGGATATTGGCTCGCATGCTGTCGGTTGCCGTATTCGAATCAGAATGCTTGCGTTGCCTCATGGTGCTGACCTCTCGATTTTGAATCAAGTTCATACTCATGCTGCGAGCATCGGTGCGTCATCCCTGAGACCTATTACTATGCACCGGTGCTCGCGCCGCTGCTTCCTGAGCTTGCGTGCGTTTCCTGACGCCTGGACTTCAAAGGACGCACGTATTACCGGCAAGCCGACCAAGCGTTTGGTATGGAGTTCCGCAACCCGAGGAATGGGACGAATGTATCGAGACCTGCGCCGCGGAAAGCGTCATCGACTGCTCCATTCATATAGTCCATCCCGAAGCCACCAACCGCCGGGTTTAGCGCTTGCCGCGCAGCCACGTAGGCGGGGAGTGAGGCCGATAGCCTGCGTAATGACGAGCGTCCGCCGTTAACCGTGGCATAGTACGCTGCTCGCGACAATACGGTGCCGGTCACGTCGGCGGCCACTAACGCAGCCCGCACCTCCAGTCCGCCCGATACCAGCAGTGCCCCGCTCAGTAGATCGAGCGCGACCGATGCACTGGCGGCGGTGCAATCGTTCGATATCGCGTTCACCGCGCTGGCAACGAAACCTCCTCCGGTGCTGGTTCCCTGAGCAAGCGTTCCAGAAAGACTTCCGCCCCTCGCATTCGGATTCCCGAAGTTCGCGCTCGCTCCGCTGCTGTTGCCGACAGCGCTGATATGTACGGCGGCGAGGTACTGGATCGGATCGGTCCAGGTGCACACGGTGCGGTCCGAGAACTCCGCACACCGCCATTCGAGCCCGCTCGGATCGGTGAAGTCGACCGGATTGTTCCCCGTATACACATACGGGTTCACCCCACCCGCCAGCCCGATCGGGTCCTCGCTGATGAAGCGCCCCACGCTCGGGTCGTAGTAGCGCGCCCGGTTGTAATAGAGCTGCGTCTCGGGGTCGAGCTCGCGCCCGGCGAAGTGGAACGGCTGAGCCACCGGCTCCGTCGCGCTCAGGAGCCGTCCCGCGGGCGAGTACTCGTAGGCGTTCACCGTCTGGTTGCTCCCGTTCACCAGCGCCCGCACGTTGCTGGACGCGTCGGCAATGTAGTAGAGCACCGTCCCATTCGCCTGCCGGAGCGAGTGCGGGTGATCGACGCCGGGATAGTAGCTGAACTCGAGCTCGGGGACGCCCAAAGCATTGAGCTGCATCGCGAGATTGGCACCGTCGTACAGGTACCGGGTCGTGGTGCCGTTGGTCGTCTTCCGGACGCGTCGGCCGAGGCCATCGTAGCCATAGCTCGTCGTGACACCGTTCGTAGTAGCGGAGATCATCTGGCCCAGGCCGTTCCAGGTGAACGTCTGTGACACCCCGTTGCCCGACTTGCTGACCAGGTTCCCATCGTCGTCGTAGGACATCGTCCAGCCGTAGAGGCTCGTCATCCGGTCGCCGGGCTGGATCACGGCCCCATCGGTCCGGTTGCCCACGTTGTCGTATGCCAGCCGCTCCTGGGCGGTCAGTGAATCGACGACCGGGTACTCGTTGTGACACGACGCCGGCTGCATCGGGTCATCGCAGACGAGCGTCGGATTGCCCTGCACCGGCTGGTGATCGGACCAGTACTTCATACGGCCAGCCGGATCATACTCGATGTCGCGCCGCTTCAGGGAGGGATAGACGCCCCGCTCCTGGATGATCGTGCGGTCCAGGTTATCGTACTGATACCGCATGCTGAACTGCTCCGGAGAGATGTTCGCCGTCACGCTCCCGGGCCGGTCGTTCTGCAGGTAATTGGTCCAGAGCTGCAGGTGGCTGTTCGCGCCACCGGTCGGCAGTGTCACCTTCTGAAGCTGTCCATCGGCGTTGTACGAGAGCTCGGTCAGATTACCGTTCCGGTCCCCCACGCGATTGGGCCGCCCCAAGGTATCGACGCCGAACGTGAGCGAGCGCCCGCCGGCCCACGCGTTGGACGTCGCCGTCAGCGTTCGGCGCGTCCCGTAGTCGCCAAAGCCCGAGACCAGGGCGAAGGCGGCGTTTCCGCGAACACTCACTTGCTTCGCGACCCGCCCGCTGCCATCGACGAACACTGTGTCGGTCGACTCGACGTTCTCGTACGCCACCCACTTGCCCGCGGGGTCGTGCGAGATCGTGATCGGTGACGCATTGCTCGCGGCGATCTGCGTCGGCCGGCCGAGCGAGTCATGCTGGACCTGTCCCGTCATCCCCGCGCGCGTGGTGTACGAGGAGAGGTTCCCCCGGCTGTCGTAGCGATACTGATCGTGCAGGGCTGGCGTGGCCGGCCCGGTCCGCTCGATCAGCGCGCCCAGCGCGTTGACGCGCGTGCTGAACGCCTGCCCGATGGCGTCGATGAACGTGGCCGTACGGTTCGCGTCGTCGTAGGCCCAGTGCGAGGTGCCCGCCGCCGGCGCCGTCGTGCTGAGGCTGCGATTGAGCACGTCGTAGCCGAGCGTCGCACTCTGCCCGAGCGGATCGGTCACCGTGGCCGGACGGCCATGGGCATCGTATTCCACGGTGACGGTCTGTCCCGCCTTCGTGGAGCTCGTCAGGTTCTGGAACCCGCTCGAGCCATAGCTGAACGTCCTCGTGTGGTGCCCGCCGTCGGTCACCGTGAGCGGGCGCCCGACGCCGTCCTTCGTGATGCGTGTGGTATCGCTGCCGGTGATCACCATGGTGAGGACGCTGCGGCCATCGGTGCTGTACACCTTCTGCTGGACGACCCGGCCGTTCACCATGACGCTCGTGTCCTGCCCCAGGCTGTTGTACAGATAGGCGGTCGTTACCCCGGTGGCGTTGTCGCGGATCGAGGCCAGCATGCCGTCGGTGCCCCAAGAGTACTGCTGGTTCACCCCGCCGGACGTCCTGACGCTCGCGAGCTGATCGGTCGCGTCATAGCCGACGACCGTCGTGTCGGCCTGAGCCCCCCCATCGCCCCGCGTAATCATCACGAGGGGATCACCCGCGCCGTTCGCACTGACCGCTGACGTGGCGCCGTGCGGTGACCGGACCGTCAGGAAGACCGAATCCGGGGAGACGGCGCTCGCCGGTGCCGACGCCGTGCCCTGCCCGAGCACCGGCATCAGGGCAAGTTCACGGGACGTGACCGTCGTCATGAGCCGCATCGCTCCGGCGTCCTCCGTCTGGATCGTCGGCGCCCGCACGGTGGCCAGCGCACCGAAACGGTCGTAGGTGAACGACGTGGTCCCACCGAGGCGGTCGGTCGCGTCCATCAAGCGGTTGTTGACGTAGGTCGCGGTCAGAGCCACGACGCCGTCCGGGTCGGTGACCTGGGTGAGCTGGCCTGCCGCGTCGAGGGTGAAGGTGCTCGTGCGCCCGCCGGGAGTGGTGACCGACACCGTGCCCGCCGCCCCGCGCGCCGCACTCCACGCGATGGTGGTCTGCTGCCCGATCGGATCGGTGATCCGCGTCAGCCGGCCGCTCGCGTCGTGCTCGAAGCCGGTCGACTGGCCGAGGCGAGTGATCATGGCGCGCATCGGTCCTGTGCCATCGTTGAACCAGACGATCGTCCCGTCGACGTAACGCCGTTGCAGCCCGCCCCAGCCGTTGGTGTTTCGCTCGATTCGCGAGCCATCGTCCCCCGGTGACCAGCAGTAGAGACCGCACGAAACGAAGCGTGTGAGTCGACCGTCCGCGGCGATGACCGCGTCCCCCGGGGTCCCTTCGGGCAGGCGAAGCTGCTGCTCACCGGCCACATACCAGCCGTTCCCGAAGCCGCTCGAGGTCCCGATTGCCGCGCGCTCGTTCTGGATCAGCACGGGCACGTTGCGCATAGTCTCCAGGACCTCGCCGTCGGCATAGTGGTTCCTGACCACTGCCGTCACCCAGTACCAGCTCGTCGGGAAAGCCGAGGCGTCAAACTGCGCAGTGAGACGGTTCTGTCCCCCCCGCGCCGTATAGACGACCTCCGTGCCACCGGAGGTGAGCGGGAGCGCCGTTCCGTTGTACAGGAGCGAGAGCGAGATCGTCGCCGGTAGCGAACTGGAATACGGGTCCACGTCGAGCACCACGAGGCCCATTGGCGCCGCCAGCGCGCTCGAGTAGCCCAACTGCACGGAGCGGTCGGTGTCGAGGCTCCGATAGGCAGGGGTCGCGTAGGCGAGCACCGCATCCGCACACCCGGCACAGCCCGTGATCGCTCGATGTCGCGCTGCGCCTCGCTCCACTGTGACGACCGGCGCGTTGCGCGACGACGGCGGCGGTGCGATCCGGACGGCGACGATCGTCGTGGCACTCGTGCAGGTGCCGCTGTCGCAGAAGGTGACGACGATCGTGTGGTTCCCCGTGCCGAGAGTGACCGTCAAGGTCCCGCTGACGTCCGAATTGTTCGCCCCCGCCGACCACACGGGCGCTGGCCCCCCAGCGGCGTCGATGGTCGAGGTGGCGGACCGCGCCCCCGACCCCATCGCGCCGGATGCCAGGCCCGTCACGGTGAAGTAGAGCGTCGTCGGAGTGGACCGGATCGTATCTCCAACGGGTTGGATATTCACCTGCAGCGGCGGCGGCGGCGGACACGGCGGATCGACGCTCGTGCACGCGGACTGGGCGTGAAGCGCGGCTCCGGAGCCGAGTGGTGCCACAAGGAGCGCGACGAGCATCAGAGCCAACAGCGCGAAGCTCTGTCGAATGGTACGCAGCGCTGATGCGGGGCGCCGGACAGTTCCCGACCGCAGAGTGCCGGGTCGGAAACGCGAGCGCGTGATGAACGAGCGTGTCGTGAATAACATGGGTAGTGAGCTCCGCTGGAACGAGCCGATAAGTGTCGGCTGTGGGTAAGAGGCGGGTCGATGGGCGACAGGGGCAGACACGGTGTCACGGGCCGGCGCGCTCACTTGATCAGCACCCGGACGGCCTGCAGCACGGCGCCGAAGACGCGCGCGCCGCGGGAGGTGGTGGTCCTGGTCCCTGCGGACGAGATGACGCCAGTGCTGCTGCCGCCGGCCCCGGCGAGCTGCTGGAGGAGCGAGGCGCTCGAGATGACCGTGACCGTGCCCTTGGCCACGCCACACGTGCCACGCGTGCTGCAGATGCGCGCGCGCACCTCGTGCTGGCCGGCGGCCAGCAGCTCGTCGGGCGGCGACAGCCGGCCCCACGCCTCGCCCTGCGCGAGAGTGAACAGGGTGGTGCGGTCGGTGCCGTCGACCGTGACGCTGAGCGTCAGCGCGTCGATGGGGTCAAGCGGCTCGACCGCTGCGAAACGCAGCACCACCACGGGCTTGTCCTCGGGTAGCACGACGCCCTCGGCCGGCTGCGCAAGCGCGATCACCGGCGGGCGATAGGTGGGCAGCACCGGCGTGGGTAGCGTCGCCGGCACTCCGGCGGGAATGGTGGGTGTCGTGGGGTACCCGGGATACGGCATCGTCGGCGCGGGCGGGTACGTGGGATACGTCGGATATGACTGTGCGCCGGCCTTTCGTGCGGCGCCGCCGAGCGCGATGAGCGCGGCGGCGCAGTGGAGCGTGCGGCGGGCGCGATGAACGCGAATGCACTGCATGAGCGGATCTCCCCTCACGAGGGACCGCGTTGCCGGTGGCATCTGCCACACCTCGGGCGCGATCCGTACACGAGGGGCACCCCGCGGCGTTACACGAGGCGTGAACCCTTGATGCACGAGAGCCCCGCCATCCACAGGCGGGGCTCTCTCTCACGACGTCACGGAGCCAGTTCGCTACGTCTGTCGGCTGAATCGCGCGACGACGGTGCCGAGCATCGTGCCACGCTCGCGCTCCACCTTGATGGGCGGATACGCCTCGTTGAACGACGCGAGCTCCAGGTGCCGCGCCGTCATCGACGCGAGACGCTTCACGACGAACCCCGCATCGGGCACCCGCGCCACGACGAGATCGTTCACGACCGGCGTTGCGCCCAGCTTCACGACGATGACGTCGCGCGGTGTCAGCAGCGGTTGCATGCTGTCGCCCGACACCCCCATGGCCACGTGCGCGCCTACGCCGAGATCGTCGGGCAGCACGAGCCAGGTCTCCGACGGCTCGTCCCAGAGGTCGCGCCCGCTGCCAGCCGCCGCGGAGAGGCCGAGCAGTGGTGCACACTTCGACGCCTTCGCAAAGGTGACCGCCTGGGACATGGTCGCCACGAATGGTGCCTCCCGATACCGAGGGGCCCGTCTCGGCATCCGCCGCTCGGCGCGCACGAGCAGCAGCCGCCGCTGCATTCTCTCGGCGAAACGTGTGGCCGCGTCCTCGTCACGTGCTCGCTCGTGACGCGTGAGCCCGGCGCGCAGGTCCTGCGCGAGCCAGGTGAGGAACGCGTCATCCTGGTACTCCAGCGCGTCGTCGATCCGCTCGAGCTCCGCGCCCACAATGCGGATCAGTGCATCCAGTGCCCGGTCAGATGGTGTCATGCTGTCGTCTCCTCGCCATCGCGGGCGGCCGACGTCGGCCTGCTACGCGGTGCTGGTGG
Source organism: Gemmatimonadota bacterium (assembly GCA_028287225.1). Lineage (GTDB taxonomy): Bacteria > Gemmatimonadota > Gemmatimonadetes > Gemmatimonadales > Gemmatimonadaceae > AG11. Next base: position 2,841 of record JAQBPZ010000012.1, on the reverse strand, counting down.
TCCCGCAGCCGGCGTCGCGTCATGCAGCGCAACGCCCGCCCGCCTCAGGAATCGCTCCATCTCGCGCCGCTCGTCCGGCTCGAGCGCCGCGACGTACCGCGGCATGAGCTTGGTGAACTTCTCGCGGAGCCGATGCACGCGCACCCGCGCCGCGCCGTACGAGAGCCCCGCCTGCGCCGCGAGGTCACGTAATGGGATGTGCCGGCTGATGCCGATCATCAACTGCGCGTCATCCGGCCCCAACGCCTGCGCCGAATAGCGGGCGAGCTTGGTGATGGCGGCACTCAATGGGACCGGATCGCTGTCGTGAGCCGCACCGTGAGCGGTGGCGAGGCCGTACGCCGAATGGCATTCCGCGACGATCCGCTGCGCGCCGGCGGGCTCAGCGCTATAGGCACGCTCCTCGCGCGCACCGCGGCGCGTTCGGTCGCGATGTTCGTTGCGAGCACGGTTGCGAAAGGCACCTACGACATACCGCGTGAGGTCCCTCGGCGGCAGGTCGGTGTCGATCAGGTGCAGCAGGACGTCGCCGAGCACGGTGGCGACCAGGTCGTCGCGCTCGTCGTCGCGAAGCATCATGCGCCGAGCCTGGTCGCGCAGCAGCGGCGCATACATCATATAGAATGCACGCATCGCCTCGGGCTCCCCGTCGCGCAATCCGCCGAGGAAGCTCGCCATCGAGCGATACCCTGCGGGAACGTCGACAAACGAGCTGCGCAGCGGCGTTGCGCCATTGTCCGACTGTCCCGCCACTCGTCCGTCCTCCCATTCCAGGTGATGTCCCGCAGGCTCTCATCAGGTGCACACCGCGGTGTTACAGGGGCTGGAGCCGGAGCCAGCCTCGGAGCCGGAGCTCGAGACGACGTACGCGCGGGAGGGGAAGACCAGGAGCGGTGGCCACGCGCGTTCGCATGATGTCGGTCCGCGCCGTCGACATCCCCCGCTCCTGCGCCAGGCCGATAAGGCCGAGGAGGTCGTGCGCAGCGTTGGCCCGGTCGTGCAGCTCGGCCGAGGTGAGCCCCGCCCGCCGCGCCACGGTGAGGCGGTGCCGGATGCGGTCGGCCTTCTCCATCTCCTCGCGGCACGGCCGCCGGCTCGACGCGGTGAAGCCGAGATTGGCGAGTGCTCGGCCGACCGCCGAGGTCTCAGTGTTCTCCAGACAGGCGACGCGGTTGATCTCTCCGTCGCCGATGCGCTCGGATGCCCAGCCGGTGGCGGCGGGCTGGCTCTCCTGGTCGTCGCGGTAGACGGAGGCCCGGAATACGACTTCACCGTCGGCGCGGGAGACGAGGTCGGTGTTGATCCGTCCCCCCGGATAGCGGTCGTAGAACAGGGTGATTCGGTTGGCCACTGTGGCATACGAGGACAGGTCCAGCGAAGCATCGGATTTGGGCATGGTCCCTCACGAGTTGAGGGAAGAAGGTACACCCGAATAAATACCGAATCAATCGCAAGCTTCTGGACGGTTCCTGAACATCACCGGGGGCGTTCAGCCACGTTGCCCTGTTCGGCGCAGGGTCCCCGGTCGTCACGGGCTTGGCCCGCAGCGCGACGGACTGCGCGTCATGTGGGAACCGCGCCGTCAGTTCTCGCGCCGAACCATGGCGGGAATCATGGCAAGGATCTTCTGGTGATCTATCGCGCATTATTTACACGCTAGCTATTCAATAGCGCGCGATGTATATTCAGGGATGTCCTTCGCACACGGAATCCAGAAGAACGGTCTCGCCCTCGACAGCCAGCTCTGCTTCGCGCTCTACTCGGCGTCGCTGGCCATGGGGCGACTCTACCGGGACCTGCTTGCCGAGCTCGACCTGACATACCCGCAGTACCTGGTCATGCTCGTGCTGTGGGAGCGGGATCAGGTGCGCGTGTCCGACATCGGCGAGCGCCTCCTGCTCGACTCCGCAACGCTGACTCCGCTCCTGAAGCGGCTCGAGCGGGCGGGGCTGCTACGACGCGTGCGATCGACCGAGGACGAGCGCAGCGTGGTCGTGACGCTCACCGACGAGGGCGCCGCCCTCCGCGAGCGTGCGCGCGACGTGCCGCAGAAGGTCGGCCGCGCATCGTGCCTCACCGGCCAGCAGACGGACGTCCTCAAGGAATCACTCTGGCAGCTTCGCGAGCGCCTGCTCGAAGTGGCGTAGCGCGCAAAGCTCCACCCCATCAACGACTTCGGAGATTCATCATGTCCGTTCTCACCCCGAGCAAGATCCTCTACACCGCGCACGCCACCGCCACCGGCGGCCGAGATGGGCGGGCCGTCACGTCGGACAAGGTGCTCGACGTCAAGCTGGCGACCCCCACCTCGATGGGTGGCGCGGGCGGCGAGGGGACCAACCCCGAGCAGCTCTTCGCGGCGGGCTATTCGGCCTGCTTCCTGGGCGCGATGAAGGCGGTCGCGGGCCGCGACAAGCTCGCCATCTCGCCCGAGCCCACGGTGGAGGGCAACGTCGGCTTCGGCCCCACGAGCGCAGGGTACGGCATCGCGGTGGAGCTCAAGATCGGACTGCCGGGCATGCCGAAGGACAAGGCGCAGGAGCTGGTGGACAAGGCGCACCAGATCTGCCCGTACTCCAACGCCACCCGCGGCAACATTCCGGTGACGCTGACGCTCGTCTGACCGGAATCAGTCGGATTAGGGATTAGGGATTAGGAACTGCGCGCGCCGCTCGAGCTGTCGACCCGCGTGTCGACGTGTGACGTCCCGGGCGGCTGTCATCCCGCAGGAGGGAGCACCGCGACCGAGTGTCGGGACATCCTCTCCCATGCCTGGGGGCCGGCCCGTCCGCAGGGATGGCAGATCCCGACTCGACGCGCTGCGCGCGCTCGTGGGATGAC
>JAQBPZ010000001.1 GCA_028287225.1 Gemmatimonadota bacterium | reverse complement strand
GCGGAGCGGGCGGCGACCACCGTGGACGAGCGCACCTTCGCCGTGGCGCTGCGCACGCTGATGGGCGGCGATCCGGATGCCGCGGCGGTCGCGTTCGGGGTGCTGCACCGCACGGCCACCGACCTGCTGGTGCGGACGCGGTCGCGCGTGGGGCTCACGATGTCGCTCACGTGGAGCTCGGACTGGGCATCCATCGCCGCGATGGAGACGAACCAGGATTCCGCCGGCCTCGACAGCGATCCGCGCGTGGCCCAGGCCACCGTGGAGCGCTGGGCCCGCGCGTTCGCCGGCCTGCCGCCGGTGAGCATCACGCTGCCCCCCGTACCCATGACCGTGCCCCTGCGCCGCAGCGTATTCGGCACGCCGGTGGTGACGGTGGTGGTGAACGGGCGCCCGCACGAGTTCTGGCTCGACACCGGCTCCAGCATGACGCTCGTGTCGGCCGAGGTCGCGATCGAGTCCGGCATCCGGCTCGCGTCGCCCGACACGCTGGCCCTCGGCGTGGTCACGGGCCACATCGAGGCGCGCGCCGTGTACGTGGACTCGCTGGCGATCGGCGGCTTCGTGGCGCACGGCCTGACCGCGGCGGTGGTGAACCGCGAAGTGCTCCGGCTGGACCGCTCGGTGGTGAACGGCGTGACGCGCTCCATCCCGATCGACGGGGTGATCGGCGCGGACCTGATCCGCCACATGGACCTGGTGATCGACGCGCGCGCCGGCACGCTGACCATCCGCCAGCCGCGCAAGGGCGGGCACGCCACGCGCAACCTGTTCTGGGTGGGCTACCCGGTGGTGCGGCTGGTGTCGCACGACGGCCAGCCCCTGCTCTTCGGGCTCGACACCGGCGCGGAGGGAAGCTTCGTGACGTCCACGCTGCTGCGGAAGCTGCCGCGCACGCCGATCGCGGCGCGGCGCGGCAAGATCAGCGGGCTGGGCACCGAGACGACGCTCACGGAATGGGTGGCGCGCGAGATCCGCCTGAGCGACGGCGACTACGCGATCGCGCTGCGCAACACCCCCGTGGCGCCGGCGCGCCGGTGGACCTTCGTGGACTTCGACGGCATCATCGGCAGCGACGTGGCCCTCGGGACGCGCCTGCACCTCGACTTCACGAACGGCGTGTTCGACGTGCGGCCGAGCGAAGCCGTCGAGAAAGGGGTGACGGTGACGGTCAGTCCGTAGGACTGTAAGACGGTAGGACGGTAGGACGGACGGTAGGACGGTAGGACCGAATGTTGGTTTCCGGTGTCCGGTTTGTCGGTTTATGGCCTGCCTCGGAACGCAGGGGCTGACCGGGGCTGGCCGTAAACTGAAAAACCGGAAACCGACAAACGTTTTCGCTCCTACCGTCCTACAGTCCTACCCTCCTACCGCCCTCTCGGCAGACGTTCCGGCATCTCCGCCAGCACGTACGCATACACGGCCATGACCGCCGCGCACTGGGCCACTTCGCGCGGGTCCAGCTTGTCGGGGGTGTCGGCGTTCGTGTGGTGATACCAGAAGTACCGCGCCCCCTCCACCTCGAGTCCCGCGCCCGGCACGCCGGCCGCCAGGAGCGGGCCGATGTCGGCCTCGCCGCCGCCGCGGATCACCTTGTCCGCGCCGATGCGCGCGAGCAGTGGCGCGATACGGCGCAGCATCGCGAGCGCGGAATCGGTGCCCACCGCCGCGATGCCGTACGGCTTGAAGGCGCCGTTGTCGGATTCCATCGCGAACACGTGCCGCTCCACGTCCGCCGCATGGGTGGCGCGGTAGGCGTTGCCGCCGCGCGTGCCGTTCTCCTCGTTCGTCCAGCCCACCACGCGCACGGTGCGGCGCGGGCGCAGGCCGAGCTCCTTCATGATCCGCAGCGCCTCCCAGGCCGCCACCACGCCGCCGGCGTCGTCCATGGCGCCCTGCCCCACGTCCCACGAGTCGATGTGCCCGCCGATCACCACCACCTCGTCCGGCAGCTCGCGGCCGCGAAGCTCGGCGACGATGTTGCGCGAGGGTGCGTCGGGCAGCATGGTGGCGCCCATGTGGAGGGAGACGCTGATGGGCTGTCCGCGATCCTGGAGGCGATGCAGCAGCATCGCGTCTTCCACCGTGATCGCCGCGGCGGGGATGCGGGCGACGGTGGTGTCGTAGCGCAGGCTGCCGGTGTGCGGGGTGTTCATGGAGAAGCTCGCCACGCTGCGCAGCAGCATCGCCACGGCGCCTACGCGCGCGGCCGCCGACGCGCCGCCGGAGCGGTACGCCACGGTCTGCCGGTACTCGGTGAACGGCACGTCGAACAGCACGATCTTGCCGCGCGCGTCGGCGGCGCGCCGCGCGAGCTCGTCGAAGCTGCTCACGACGATCACCGGCGCCGTGATCCCCGCGGCCGGCGTGCCCACGGATCCGCCAAGTCCCAGCATCGCCAGTGGCTTGCGGCGTGGCGTCACGAGCTCCGCCGACTCCGCGCCGCGCACCCAGTGCGGCACCATCACGGGCTCGCCGCGGACGTTCTCCAGCCCATCGCTGCGCATGCGCGCGAGGGTCCAGTCGATGGCGCGCTCCAGCGCGTCACTGCCACTGAGGCGGCTCCCGAAGGCGTCGGTGAGCTCGGCGACGCGGTTCCATGCCGAGCTGTCCTTCGTGGCGGCCGAGATCAGGCGATCCGCCGCGGCGCGATAGCGTTCGGTGTCCTGCGCGGCTGCCGACCGTGCAGACGCCAGCAGGAGTGCCGCGAGGGCGAGGAGGGACAGGCGGTTTCGCATGGTCACGGGGAGGTGATGGTGGTGCTGCTGCTGCCGATGATGGTCAAGATACCGGGCGGCG
>JAQBPZ010000375.1 GCA_028287225.1 Gemmatimonadota bacterium | reverse complement strand
CCCCGGCGTGGCCGCGGAGTTCGTGAAGGGGCAGCCGGTGCTGGGAACGGCAACGAGCACTGAGTAACGAGTAACGAGTAACGAGTAACGAGTAACGCGTAACGCGTAACGCGTAACGCGTAACGAGTGAGTCGAGAGGCGTCCCGGGCCTCTGTCATCCCGCAGGAGGGAGCGCCGCGACCGAGTGTCGGGATCTGCTGTCCCGTGCACATGGCCAGCCCGCATCACCGGAGAGCATGCCCCGACCGCTTCGCTGCGGGGTGACACCGCCGCCCGGGACGCCCCTCGACTTACTCGTTACTCGTTACTCGTTTTTCCACTCAGCATCCGCACGATCCGCTCGTACGCGTCCACCGCGGCGCGGAGCTCGGCGATCTCCACGAACTCGTCGTCGCGATGCGCCACGTGGATCGAGCCGGGGCCGTACAGGTACGGCGTGCCCCACCCGGGCAGCGCCGGGATGTCGGTGGCGAAGGCGACGACCGACGTCGCGAAGCCCGGCAGGGTGCCGAGCCGCACCGGTGGCACCTCGATGCCGCGCTCGAGCGCCGCGCGGCCCGACGCCCAGCGCTCGAGGAGCGCCCACACGTCGTCCCCGTCCGTGACGAGGCGCGCCATCAGCCGCGCCTCGGCGCTCGGCGCCACGACGTTGTCCGCCACGCCCCCGCTCAACCGGCCGATGTTGATCGTCGTCTCCCCGAGCAGCGCGTCCACGGGAAGACTGATGTCTCCCAGCGCGTTCAGGAGCTCCACGAGCGCCAGCGTCGCCGACCGGCCGAGGTGGGGATAGGCCGAGTGTGCCGCTTCGCCGGTGGTCGTCACGCGAACGCGCATCGCGCCCTTGGTGCCCAGGGCGAGCGTGCTCTCCGTGGGCTCGCCGTTCACCAGGGCACGGCTCGCGAAGCCGGTGGTGCGCAGCCAGTCGTCGGCCGCGTGCGCGCCGTCGTGCGTGGTCTCCTCGCCCACCACGAACAGCAGCGCCACCGGCACCGCGGCGCGCAGGCGCTCGGCGGCACACAGCATGGCGGCGGCGATCCCCTTGGCGTCGCACGCGCCGCGTCCACGGAGACGCTGGCCCTCGCGCCTCGGCGGCAGGAACGGCGGCACCGTGTCGAGATGCGTGGACAGGGTGACGTACGGGCCCTCCCCGCTGGTGCAGAGGAGGTCGTGGCGGCCCGCGGTGACCGGAATGCGCGTCACCCGCCACCCCATGCCCTCGAGCGCATCGCCGAACGCGTGGACCAGCGCGCCCTCGGCGCCGCTCGTGGACTCGATGCCCATGAGCCACTCGGCAATGGCGACGACGTCGGTCCGGTCCGCGGGAAATGGTGTTGGCATGGCCGAACGGTGGCCGGCCGCCGGCGTACGGTCAACTGGCGGCCGTTCCGCCACGAGCGGACGGGGCGGGCCCCTCGGTCGAAGGAGGGAGTCGATTTTACGGATTGAGTCGGATCGGAACGGCAGGACACCTTCACCCTGACTCCGACGTGGAGGGGTACAGCGCCACACCCCAAAACACTCCTGTGATTTTTGAATGCTGCGGGGCCCGGATCGGTGCGCCCTGGCCGGACCGAGGGACGTATCCGTTCTGATCCCTCCTCATCCGTTCAATCGTTTACCCCCTTTCGACTGAGGGGCCCGCCCCGTCCGCTCGTGGCGGAACACGCGCCAGTCGACCCCACCGGGCCACCCTTGTTAGATTCAGGGCAGCCTGACGTCGCCCGCCCGTCCCGTCCGGGACGCCCGCCCGCCGCCAGTGGCTCCGTTCTCCACCGTTCGCCGGGCCATGCTCCGCGCGGACACCGAGAGACCCCGTACCATGCCTTCACTCAATTCGTTCGGCAGCCGCGCCACGCTCGACGTCGCCGGCACGTCGTACACGATCTATCGACTCGACGCCCTCTCCAAGCTGTCGGGAGGCCGCAGCGACCGGCTTCCGTTCAGCCTCAAGATCCTGCTGGAGAACCTCCTGCGGAACGAGGACGGCGCCTTCGTGAAGAAGGCCGACGTCGAGTCCATGGCCAGCTGGGACGTCACGGCCAAGGTCGAGAAGGAGATCGCCTTCCGCACCGCGCGCGTGCTGCTGCAGGACTTCACCGGCGTGCCCGCCGTCGTGGACCTCGCCGCCATGCGCGACGCCCTCGCGAAGCTCGGCGGCGATCCGCAGCGCATCAACCCGCTGCAGCCGGTCGATCTCGTCATCGACCACTCCGTGCAGGTGGACGAATACGGCACCGATGCCGCCTTCCTGATCAACACCGACCTCGAGTTCGAGCGCAACGTGGAGCGCTACGTCTTCCTGCGCTGGGGCCAGGACGCGTTCAAGAACTTCCGCGTCGTGCCTCCGGGCACCGGCATCTGCCATCAGGTGAACCTCGAGTACCTCGGCAAGACGGTCTTCGTGAACGAGGAGACCGGCGAGGCGTACTGCGACTCGCTCGTCGGCACCGACTCGCACACCACGATGATCAACGGTCTCGGCGTGCTCGGCTGGGGCGTCGGCGGCATCGAGGCGGAGGCGGCGATGCTCGGCCAGCCGGTGTCGATGCTCATTCCCGAGGTGGTGGGCTTCAAGCTCCACGGCAAGCTGCCGGCGGGCACCACGGCCACGGACCTCGTGCTCACCGTGACCGAGATGCTGCGCAAGCGGAAGGTCGTCGGCAAGTTCGTCGAGTTCTATGGCACTGGCCTCAGCCATCTCTCGCTCGCGGACCGGGCGACGATCGCCAACATGGCCCCGGAGTACGGCGCCACGATGGGCTTCTTCCCCGTGGATGCCGAGACGCTGAACTACCTGCGCCTGAGCGGGCGCAGTGATGCCCACGTCGCGCTGGTGGAAGCCTATACCCGCGCGCAGGGTCTCTTCCGCACCGACCAGACTCCCGACCCCGTGTTCACGGATTCGCTGGAGCTCGACCTCGGCACCGTGGAGCCGAGCCTGGCTGGCCCGCGCCGCCCGCAGGATCGCGTGCCCCTCAGCAAGGCCGCGCAGATGTACAAGGAGTCGCTGGCGGTGGACCTCCAGAAGGTCTCCACCCCCGCCGGCGCCGCCGCGGCCGTCGCGAAGGCGACCGCCGTGAGCGCGTCGCCCGAGCTGGACCGGGCCATCACGCGCATGGACGGCGAGGGCGGCGACCAGCCGCAGCACGCGGAGGGCATCGCCGTGGAGCACAACGGCCAGAGCTTCAAGCTGCGTCATGGCGCCGTGGTGATCGCCGCCATCACCAGCTGCACCAACACCTCCAACCCCGGCGTGATGCTGGCGGCGGGGCTGCTGGCGCGCAACGCGGTGAAGAAGGGGCTCAGCGTGAAGCCGTGGGTGAAGACGTCGCTCGCGCCGGGCTCCAAGGTCGTGACCGACTACTTCAACGCCGCCGGCGTGACGGAGTACCTCGACAAGCTCGGCTTCAACCTCGTGGGCTACGGCTGCACCACCTGCATCGGCAACTCGGGCCCGGTGCCGGAGCCCATCGCGAAGGGGATCGAGGACGGCAAGCTGTTCGTGGCGAGCGTGCTCTCGGGCAATCGCAACTTCGAGGGCCGCGTCAATCCGCTCACGCGCTACAACTACCTCGCGTCGCCGCCGCTCGTCGTGGCCTACGCGCTCGCGGGCCGCATGGACCTCGACCTGACGCGCGAGCCCCTCGGCATCGGAAGCGACGGGCCGGTGTTCCTGCGCGACATCTGGCCGAGCGCGAAGGACGTGCAGGACGAGATTCTCCGCAGCGTGAAGAAGGAGTTCTTCACGCACCAGTACAGCGACGTCTTCAAGGGCGACACGCACTGGCAGGGGCTGTCGGTTCCCGCGGGGGAAACGTACGCCTGGCAGGGCGACTCCACCTACGTGAAGAATCCGCCGTACTTCGAGGGGATGTCGATGACGCCGCCGGGCGTCGTCCCGATCACCGGCGCGAAGGCGCTCGCCATGCTCGGCGACTCCATCACCACGGACCACATCTCCCCGGCCGGCAACATCCCCGCGGCCAGCCCGGCGGGCAAGTGGCTGCTTGAGCACGGCGTGCAGAAGAAGGACTTCAACTCGTACGGCGCGCGACGCGGCAACCACGAGGTGATGATGCGCGGCACCTTCGCGAACATCCGCCTGCGCAACGAGATGGCACCGGGCACCGAGGGCGGCTGGACGACGCTCACCCCCGGCGGCACGCCGACGTTCATCTACGACGCGGCCATGGAGCACGCGAAGCAGAAGACGCCGCTCGTCATCATCGCCGGCAAGGAATACGGCACCGGCTCATCACGCGACTGGGCGGCGAAGGGCACCGTGCTGCTCGGCGTGCGCGCGGTGATCGCCGAGAGCTTCGAGCGCATCCATCGCTCCAACCTCGTGGGGATGGGCGTGCTTCCCCTCGAGTTCACCGGCGGCGACACGCGCCAGTCGGTCGGCCTCACGGGGTTCGAGACGTTCGAGATCGAGGGCGTGGATGACTCGCTGGCGCCGAGAAAGACGCTGCGCGTCACGGCGACCGCGCGGGACGGGTCGTCGAAGACCTTCGCCGTGCTGTGCCGGATCGACACGCCGGAAGAGCTGAACTACTACCGGAACGGCGGCATCCTGCCCTACGTGCTGCGAAGCCTGGCGCGGAAGCAGTAGGCACCGCCCGACGCGTCGAACGCTCACCTGGCGAGACGATGTGTCTCCCCAGGTGAGCGTTCGTCATTGTGCCCTGCGTGCGCCGCTATCGCACGTATTCCGCGCGCACGCCGTACCCGGCGAAGTTGTCGATGATCAGCCGGTTGCTCGTGATGAGGGCATACGTGATGTTCGAGAAGTCGTTGCGGTCCTGGAGCGTCAGCGTCGAGCCGCTCAGCGTCCAGGTGCCGCTCGTCTGCTCGTCGCGCACGGTGGTGGGCGCGAAGTAGGTGTCCTGCACCGTCGTCACGTCGGTGTACGTCCCGTCATTGTACAGCGTGATCTGCGAGCCGAGGATCTCGATGTGGTCGGACGCGCTGTTGTAGTAGAGCGAGGCCGGCGGGTTCGATCCCACGCGCTGCGTGCCCAGCAGGGTGAGCGAGTAGGTGCCGGACAGCGAGCTGCCGGGGCCGGTGGAGTCGCTGCATCCCACGGCCGACAGGGACGTGACTACGACGAGCAGCAACGCGAGCAGACGTTTCACGGGTGGTCTCCGATGAGGGGGACGGCGCATACCGCGTGAATCGTGCTACCCGGCGCAGTGCTGATGGGTTCGTGACCTGCGTCACGTGCGTCGGCGCTGGCGCGCGACGATCACGAGCTCGGGGTGACGCCTGCGCCGCGCGGACGGATGCTCTCCATCGGCGAGGCTGGCGTGGAGCCGTCGAGCATCGTGTTGTGCTTCCGGTTCCGTGTCGCGGACTCGATCTGCGCCAGCAGGTCGCGTTCGATGGCGCGCACGTCGAGCGGCTGGAGCATGTGGAGCAGCTCCGGGTCGTCGCTCACGCGGTGGCCCAGCCGCGTGTAGAGCCCGGCCACGAGCTGGAGCGTCTTCGTCACCTCCTGCTCCACGCGCAGGCTCACCTGCAGCCCGAGCTCCTCGCGCAGCTCCGCGATCGCGGACTCGCGCTGCTGCGACATGAGCACGAAGATCGAGAGGAAGATCGCCTCGAGCGAGACGATCGTCGTCATCAGGCCGAACGGGTACGGGTCGATCGGCGTGAGGCCCAGGCGGCCGGTGTTCCAGAGCAGCCAGAGCGCGAACCCGACACCGTGCGCCACGAGGAACGCCGTCGAGCTCGCGATCTCGTTCAGCCCGTCGACCCAGCGCTCGAGACGCGTGCGGTGCGCGGCGTGCTGCGCCTTGATCGCCCCGAAGGCGAGGTTGGCGACATACCGCCGCTTCCGCCGCTCGGCGGTGTCGCCAAGGTGGGCGTCGGTGATGTCGACCGCGGTGATCTCGTTGCTCTCGTCATTCATCTCGGCATGGATGAGCGAGAAGCATGCCTCCCACCATGCCGTCATCAACACGCCATTCTCCTCACAGCCACCCCTGCGCCGTGGGCTGCAGCCGCGCTCCGCCAGGTCGGTGATGGATGCAGCAACGCCGCTGAATCAATCCGATTCAGCGGCGTCGAGAAGCGAGCGGTCCAGCGATCGTGCGCGCCGGATCCTACGGGCGCTGGACGTCCACGTTGTTGCCGATGACCGCGCCGAGGATGCCGCCGGCGATGCCGCCGATGATGCCGCCCTTGACCTTGTTGCGGCTCGTCACGGCACCGATCACCGCACCCGCACCGGCGCCGATCGCGGCGTCACGCTTGGTGTGCTTGACCACCGGGCGCGGCGCGGGCGCGGGGTAGTACGTGCCCGACGACGACGAGCGACCCGACGAGGACGAGCGGCTGGCGGTGCGGCGTGCCGGAGCGCGGTAGACCGGCGCCGGAGCACGGTAGACGGGCTGCGGCGCCTGCGCGACGGCCGAGTACTGCTGCGCCACGCCCGGCGCGCCGTAGGGCTGCTCGGCAGGCGAGGTGAACTGCTGCGCCTGGTACGGCTGCACCTGCGCCGCGAGGGCGAGGTCGTTCTTCAGGGCGTCGTCCGGGCGAGCGTCCGCTCCGCGGCTGCAGGCTCCGGCCAGCGCCAGAACGCCCATCGTCATCATGATTGCAGGATTTCGCATCGATTCCTCCGTTGCAGGTGCTGTGTTGCTTCCGGCCCCTCACAAGGCAGCTTGCGGGCCACACCGGAAGGCGCTCCAGGCAGCCTTCCGGACAGTGCGGGGCATGAAATCGTCCACCTGGCTGGACGGTGGCGTCCACTTTTCCGGATCGCCGCCTCGCGACCCATCGCCGCCGCAACTGCTGGCGGGCCATGAGCTTGATCCATTGCGCCCGGAGTCGGCGTGCGCCATGTTCGCCGGCGCGTCACCGGTTCGCGCCCGAGCTCGCCTCAACCCCGCCTTCCCTGACCATCCTGTCCTCGGCGCCGCCCGTGACCGCCCGGGCTCTTCTGTCGGACCTGTATGAGGCCGCCGTCGCCGGCGCCGCGCCGGGCCCCCTGACCACCGCGGCACTGGAGAGCTTCGTCGCGCGGCCCGGGCAACGGCTCTGGCTCTATGCCTTCGGCAAGGGTGCCCTGGCGATGGCCGGCGCCGCCGCCGCGTCGCTGCAGCGCTCGCTCTTCACGATCGCCGGCGGAGTGGTCGTCGCGCCCGAAGCGGCCCCACCCCCGTACGCCACCCTCACCTCCGTCGCGGGCGACCACCCGCTCCCCGGACGCCACTCCTTCGCCGCCGCGGACCGCATCAGCCTCGCCGCCCGGGGGATGCGCAGCGACGACGTGGCGCTGGTGCTCATGAGCGGGGGCGCGTCGAGCCTCATCGCCGCCCCGCTGCGCGGGATGTCTGAAGCCGACCTCGTGCAGCTGTTCGAGCTGCTGCTCGGCTCGGGGCTCGACGTCCGGCAGGTGAACGCCGTCCGCAAGCGGTTCACGCGCTGGGGCGCGGGCCGGCTCGCGCTCGCGCTCGCTCCGGCGCGCACGCACGTGCTCGTGGTGAGCGACGTGCCTGCCGACGACCCGGCCGACGTCGGCTCCGGGCCCTGCGCCCCCGATCCGACCACCGTCCAGGGAGTCATCGATCTGATGCAGCGCAGTGGGGTGCTGCCCCGGGTCTCGCCTGCCATGCGCGAGTACCTCAACGGCGTCGCGCGCGGACTGATCCCCGACACCCCCAAGCGCACGCACCCCGCCTTCGCCCATGTCTCCACGCGCGTCATCGGTACCAACCGGCTCGCGCTCGACGCCGTCGCCTCGCGCGCCCGCGAGCATGGCGTCGAGATGCAGCGCGTGGAGGCACCGCTCACCGGCGACGCGGCGCAGGCAGGCACCGCCATCGCGACCGCGCTCGTGGAGCGCGCGCGCGCCGGCCTCACCGGCGGCATGGTCTGGGGCGGCGAGACGACGGTGCAGCTCGCCCACCCCGCCGCCGCCGGTGGACGCTGCCAGGAGCTCGCGCTCGCCGCGGCACGCGTGCTTGGCGCGTCCGGCGAGGCGGGAGGTCGTGTCACCCTGCTCGCCGCCGGCACCGACGGGCGCGACGGGCCCACGGACGCCTCCGGCGCCTTCGCCGACGCCGGTCTCTGGGACGCGATTGCCGCGAGTGGCCGCGACCCCGCGCTCGCGCTCGCGCGCCACGAATCCTGGGCCGCCCTCCACGCGGCCGACGCGCTCCTGCGGCGGGGCCTCACGGGAACCAATGTGATGGACGTGGTGATAGGTCTGGTCCAGTAGGCGCGTCGCACACGCGCTAGCTTTGGGTCGGACCCTGTTGCCGTGAGACGCCAATGACTGCTCGCCCGTTCACCGTCGGAATCATCCAGGACGCCGCCGCCACGCATTCGCAGGCGGTCCTCGACCAGAGCGTCGTCCACGTGCGGGAGGCCGCGGCCCGCGGCGCACAGATCATCTGCCTGAAGGAGCTCTTCAACGCGCCGTACTTCTGCAAGTCGCAGCAGTGCGACCGCTTCGACATCGCCGAGTCGATCCCGGGCCCCACGACCGACGTGATGCAGAAGCTCGCGAAGGAGCTCGACGTGGTCATCATCGTCCCGCTCTTCGAGAAGCAGGCGCGCGGGGTGTACCGCAACTCGGCCGCGATCATCGACGCGGACGGCACGCTCCTCGGCGTCTACCGGAAGATGCACATCCCGGACGATCCGCTCTTCAACGAGAAGTACTACTTCACCCCCGGCGACTCGGCCCACGACGACCGGATCGACCGGATCGGCGGGCTGGCCAAGCAGGCGAGCGGCTTTCGCGTGTGGAAGACGAAGTACGCCAGCATCGGCGTGCTGATCTGCTGGGACCAGTGGTACCCGGAAGCGGCGCGCATCACGAGCCTGCTGGGTGCGGACATCCTGTTCTACCCCACGGCCATCGGCTGGCATCCCGCGGAGAAGGCCTCGTTCGGCGCCGCGCAGGTGGACGCCTGGCGCACCATCCAGCGCTCGCACGCCATCGCGAACGGCGTGTACGTCGCGTCGCCCAACCGGATCGGGCACGAGGACGACGAGCCCGGCACCCAGGGCATCGAGTTCTTCGGCCATTCCTTCATCGCCGACCCCTTCGGCCGCCTGCTCGCCGAAGCGACCACGGAGGAGACGGTGCTCGTCGCGCAGTGCGATCCCAAGGTGATCGAGGATACGCGGCGCAACTGGCCCTTCCTCCGCGACCGTCGCATCGATGCGTACGCGCCGATCCTGTCGCGGTACCTCGGCGCCTGAGCCTGCCTTCTACTGTGAGCGTACGCGAATTCCTGCGAACGCGATCGGACTGTTTGGAGGGTGCGCCAGGTCCCGATCCCGTCGAGGGACCAGCGGAGGCGCACCCCCAAACCCTTGCAGCTGTTCAGGATCGCGCGAATTCGCTACCAATTCGCAAGAATTCGCGTACACGCAAAGCCGATCGCGTTCGCAGGCATTCGCGTACGCTCAGAGCCGATCGCGCGACCACATCTCGACGCACGACCCCGAACCGCCACCAGCGAAGATCCTGAATGCCCTCGTATACCTTCCCCGCCGAGTGGTCCCGTCACGAGGCCACGTGGATCGCGTGGCCGCATCACGAGCCCGACTGGCCCGGCAAGCTCGGCCCGATCCCGTGGGTGTACGCGGAGATCGCGCGCGTGCTCGCGCTGTACGAGCGCGTCGAGAT
The DNA here is from genome assembly GCA_028287225.1 of Gemmatimonadota bacterium. Taxonomy (GTDB): domain Bacteria; phylum Gemmatimonadota; class Gemmatimonadetes; order Gemmatimonadales; family Gemmatimonadaceae; genus AG11. The sequence goes on along the minus strand of JAQBPZ010000375.1, from coordinate 6,825 downwards.
CCTCTGCCATGACGACACCGTGCGCGCCAGCGCCGAGGAGCACCTCTCGGCGCACGGCGTGACCGCCAACGTGCGCCTGCACGTCGTCCCCAACGACCGCGTGTGGCTGCGCGACTCCGCACCGACCTTCGTGCGCGACGAGACGGGCGCGGTGCAGCTCATGAACTGGGGCTTCAACGCGTGGGCGAAGTATCCCAACTTCGCGCGCGACGCGGAGATCGGGCGCGCCATCGCGCGCATCACCGGGCTGCCGCGGGTGGAGCCGGTACGCCCCGACACCGGCGCGCGCCTGGTCCTCGAGGGCGGCGGCATCGAGACCGACGGCGCGGGCACCATGCTGGTGACCGAGGAATGGCTGCTCTCCGACGTGCAGGTGCGCAACCCGGGCCTCACGCGCGAGGGCTACGAGCAGGCCTTCCGCGACACGCTCGGCATTCGCGAGACCATCTGGCTCGGCGAGGGCGCGGTGGGCGACGACACGCATGGGCACGTGGACGACATCGCCCGGTTCGTGGCGCCCGGCATCATCGTGCTGGCGTACGAGGCAGATCCCGCGGACGACGAGAATCATCGCCGGTCGGTGGACAACATGCGCCGCCTCGAGCTGGCGGGCGCGGAGCGCGGCGCGCTCAAGGTGGTGAAGCTGCCCTATCCGCGCCCGGTCACGATGCACGGCGAGCGGCTGCCGGCGAGCTATGCAAATTTCTACATCGCCAACGGCGTGGTCCTCGTCCCCACCTTCAACGACCGCAACGACCGCGAGGCGCTGAACGTGCTGGCCGACCTCTTTCCGGACCGCCACGTGGTCGGCGTCCACGCGGTGGACCTCGTCTGGGGCTTCGGCACCCTGCACTGCCTGACTCAGCAGCAGCCCGCCGAACGGCAGCGCGGCAGGAAGGATTGGTGAGGAAGCAGTCAGCTCGCCGGTCGGCGAGCTGACCGGCATTTTCGGGCAGGAACCTTGCCCTGAGAGGAAGCCATGAAGATCACCCTCCTCGCCGACGACGTCCTGCGGCTCGACCCCGTGCCGGGGCCCCTCACGATCGAGGCGGAGTCGGAGGCCATGCAGTACTCGCCCTTCCACATGCTGGCGAGCGGGCTGGCGACCTGCACCTACTCGGTGCTCAGCTCGTGGGCGACGCATGCGAAGGTGGGGCTGGACGATCTCACCATCGAGGTCCACTGGCAGTTCGCCGACGATCCGCACCGCGTCTCCGACATCGCCGTGATCTTCGACTGGCCCTCGCTGCCGGCCAACCGGCTCGCCGCGGCGAAGCGCGTCGCCGAGCTGTGCACCGTGCACGCGACGCTGAGCCACTCGCCCACCATCGAGATCCTCGCCGCCGCGGAGATGCCGGCGCACGAGCACGACCACGACCACGCCCACGCCCACGCCCACGACGACGTCCCCGCTCCCGGCGGTGCGGCATGACGGTGCCCGTGGTCCGCTTCACGATCGCCGGCGAGGCGGAGACCCCCTCCACGGGGCTCGGCCGCGCCTACACCGTCGTGTTCGACGGCGACTGCAAGGTGTGCACGCGCCTGTCGAAGTTGCTCCGCGCGTGGGACCGCACGCACCAGCTCGAGGTCGTGACCTCGCAGCAGCGCGGCGTGATGGCCCGCTTCCCGTGGATCCCCGCGCGGGCTTATGCCGACGCGCTGCAGATGGTGGCCGCCGACGGCACCACCTGGCAGGGGGCCGAGGCCATCGAGCAGCTCCTGAACGTGCTGCCGCGCGGGCGGCTGATCTCCTGGGTGTTCCGCATTCCGTTCGTGCGGACCCTGGCCGATCGCTTCTACCGCTGGTTCGCCCGCAACCGCTACCGCCTCGGCTGCGGCGCCCACTGCCAGTCGCGTCCCCTGGACGTGATGTGGGCTGAAGCGGAGAAAGCCGGAAGGGCGTGAGCGGTCGAACGGCAAGGGCGTTTGCGGTGAGCGGTGAGCGGTGAGCGGTAGGAGCGTCCCGAGGTCTGACCGCTCACCGCCAACCGCTCACCGCAAACGCTCTTCAGGCCGTCCGGCGATCTTCTCCGCGTTCTCCGCGCGCTTGCGCCGCAGCATGATCTCCTTCAGCCACTCCTCGATCCGCCGCGCCTCGTCCTCGTCGAGCGAGGCGGAGTCGTGCTGCACGCCATCGGGGGCGCTGCCTCTGCTGCGCGTGATCATGTTCTCCACCACCTGCGTCCAGGTGTGACTCTGGAGCCGGTCGCCGAGCGTGCGCATGGCGATCAGGTCGATCATGTTGGCGGCGCGGTCGTAGACCTCCACCTGGAACCGCACCGCCGCCCCGCGGTCCTCGCACAGGAAGCGCACCGCGCCGGCGAGCGGATGACCCTCCAGCGTCAGCAGGGTGGTGCGCCGCGCATCGAGCTCCGCGACGCGCACCTGCACGTGGCCCCGCAGCGGGAGCGCGAGGGTCAGCGTCTCGCCTTCCTCGATCACTGAAGTCGTGCGCGGCTCGGCGGCGGCGTCCACGAACACCGGCGTGATGTCGTTGAAGCTCGTGCGGAAGAGCGCGAAGAGGGTCTCCGGGCTGTACTGGCTGCCCACGATGTCCGCCCAGTAGCGCTTCCGGTTCAGCGACCCGATCCCCTCCGAGGGAAGCTGCTCGGGCTGCGCGTCGGCGAGCTTGCGAAGGCCGACGTCGAGCGGCGTCGGCTGCACCTTGAGCACCGTGGTGAGCGCATTGTCGCCGCCCTTCGGGATGACGTTGCCCTCGCGCAGCATCGTGACCTGCTGCTCGTTGAAGTGCATGTCCCAGCCGACGAGCGACACCAGCCTGGATCCGAGCGTCGCGACGAAGTCCGGCACGGACAACGTCTGCACCGTGCGGCCCGTGATGCGCCCGAACCGCTCGATGAGGTCGTTCTGGCTGGTGACTTCCGGGCCGGCGATGTCGAGCTCGCGCCCCGCGAGGTCGGGGCGCTCCACGATGTTCGCGATGGCCCGTGCGCAATCCTCCCACCAGATGGGCTGGATCGGCTGGTCCCCGTCGCCGATCTTCGGCACCACCGGGCTCGGGCTCCGCACGAGGCGCAGCATCAGCGAGATCTGCTCGTCGCCGGGCCCGTACACGTTGCCGGGGCGGCAGATGGTCCACTTGCCGCTGAAGCCGCGCGTCAGCCGCTCGCCCTCCGCCTTGGAGCGGTGGTAGTCCGACGCGCCCTGCGGCGCGCCGAGCGAGGAGACGTAGATGAACCGCCGCACGCCCGCGCGCTCGGTCTCGGCGAGGATGTTGGCCGTGCCCTCCACGTTGACCCGCTGGAAGGTGGCCTCACCCGATTCCTCCACGATGCCGACCATGTGGAGGACGACTTCGCAGCCGTCGGCCGCGCCGCGGATCGAGGCCGCGTCCGACACGTCGCCGTTGCGGGGCGTGACCCCCGAGGGCCACTGCCGCGCATCGTCGGTCGCGTGGCGCGCGAGCAGCACCACCTGGTGCCCTCGCGACAACAGCTCGGTCACCGTCCCCCGGCCCACCACGCCCGTTCCACCCGTCACCAGTACCTTCATCGCTCGCTCCGTTCAGTCTGGCGGAGGAGATGGGCAGGTTGGGTGCCATGAAGGGGCGGAACAGCGTGAGCGGTGAGCGGTGAGCGGTTGAACGGCAAGGGCGTTTGCAGTGAGCGGTTGGCGGTGAGCGGTCAGGCCTCGGGAGGCTTCTCCCGCTCACCGCTCACCGCTCACCGCAAACCGCAAACGCCCTTCGCGCTTCTACCGCTCACCGCCAACCGCTCACGCTCTTCATCTACTGCCGGCAGCTGCCATTCGGGTCCGGCTTCTCCTTGTCCACCACCGGGCGGTGATCCAGCCCCGCCACGCGGTCGGTCAGGTCGAACACGAACCGGCCGATGCGCGCCATGTGCGGGTAGTCGATGTACTGCGGCTCGTCGGTGACCTGGTGGTAGTCGCCGTGGAGGCCGGTCGTCATGAACACCACCGGGATGCCGTAGCGCGCGTAGTTGTAGTGGTCGCTGCGGCAGTAGATGTTCTCCGGATGGCCGTTCGCGTCGAACGCATAGTCCAGGGTGAACGGCATGGGCTGCGACCGGTTCACCGTCTCCGTGAGGTCGCCGAGCTCGGTGCTGAGCCGGCGCGAGCCGACGAGCTGGAGGTACGTGGGGCTGCCGGCGGCCAGGTCGCGCGCCGCGCCGCGGCCCACCATGTCGATGTTGATCTGCGCCACGATCGAGTCGCGCGGCACCGTCGGGTGGTCGGCGAACCAGCGGGAGCCGAGCAGGCCCTTCTCCTCGCCGGTGTGCCAGACGAACAGGATGGACCGCTTCGGCTTCGCGCGCCCCTTCGCGAACGCCTCGGCCACCTCGAGCACCGTCACGGTGCCCGACCCGTCGTCGTCGGCGCCGTTGTTGATGGAGTCGGGGCGCGCCGGACGTGCGGCGTGCAGCGAATCGACGTTGACATGGATCGCGGCCAGGCGCGTGCGCAGCGCGGCCTGCTGCTCCGGGGAGAGGCGGGCGCCGGACGGATTCTCGCTCGCGAGCCAGCGCTCGCGTCCCGCGAGGTGGAGCGAGTCGTGGTCCACCGGGCCGGCGGCACGAAGGCCGACATGGTCGCTGTGCGCGCCCACGGCCACGTACTCACCCTTCAGGCGGGCGTCGGTGCCGGGAAGGATGGCGACCACGTTGCGCGTCGGTGCATCGGTCACGGTATACACGAGGTTGCCGTGCACCGTCTTGCCCACCGTGCCCACGGCAAGCCCCGCGAGCGGCGCGCCCATCAGGGTCTGCGCCGCGCGGTTCGTGATGTAGAGCGTCGCCGCCGACAGCGGCGCATCCGCCGCAGGGCGAAGCGTCATGGTGGGCGTGCGCGCCAGCGTCAGCAGCTGCGGCGTGAACTCCTCGCCGCCCACCAGCGCGACGGCCGCGGCCCCCGCGACGTTCGCCGTGGGACGCACCGCGCGGCCCTGCGGCAGCGTCAGCACCACGAGCTTCCCCGTGGCCTGCTCCGCCGTGAGCGCGTTCACCGTGTCGCCGGCGACCCCGCCGTAGATCGCCTGCACGCCGTCGAGGCTGCGCGCGCCGGCGCCCCGGAACGGCGTCGCGATGACGTCCGTGAAGCCGGCGAGCGCTCCGCCGTCCACGGTCAGCAGCGTGGACGACGCGAAGCGGCGCGAGATGAACGGGACGTTTTGGAAGTAGGTGCCGTTGTCGCCCGCGGGCACCAGGCCGATCCTGCGCGCCTCCGCGGCGATGTACGCGGTGCCCTTCATGTGGCCCGGCGTGCCCGCCTCGCGGCCCATCATCGAGTCGTCGGCGAACACGTAGAGCCGCGACATCAGGTCGCCCGCGCTGATCGCCGCACTCGTCGGCTGCGCGGCGCGCTTGAGGGGAAGCGGCGCCGGAGCCTGCGCCTGCGCGAGTCCGGCGACGGGAAGGAATGCGAGCGCGCCCAGCGGGGCGAGCGTGCGGAGACGCATCACGTTGAATCCTGAGAAGGAGAATGGAGTGAGGGGAGGGGCCGCCGAAAGCGGCCGCTCCTGAGCCTACGTACCGGGACCCCTCCATGTTGCACCTTCGCCACACTCCCTATCTTCCCCGCTGCCGGCGCAGCCGGCTCACCCCTCCGATCCTGTTGCAGATGCGCATCGAGACGCTGGCCGTGCACGCCGGACATTCGGTCGACCCCACGACGGGCGCCGTCACGGCCCCGATCCATCTCTCGTCCACCTTCGAGCGCGAGCCGTCCGGGGGCTATGCGGCGGGGCACATGTACGCCCGCATCTCCAACCCCAACCGCGCCGCGCTGGAGACCGCCCTCGCCGCCCTCGAGGGTGGCGCCGCGGCGCTTGCCTACTCCTCCGGCTCGGCGGCGTCGCTGGCGGTGTTCCAGGCGCTCGCCCCCGGTGATCACGTCCTCGCGCCGCACGACGCGTACTACGGCACGATCCGCCAGCTCCGCGAGATGTTCGGCCCCTGGGGCCTCGCCGTCGACGTGGTGGACATGAGCGACCTCGCCGCCGTGGAGCGCGCGCTCCGCCCCACCACCCGCGTGGTCTGGGTGGAGTCGCCCTCCAACCCCCTCGTGCGCGTGGTCGACATCCGCGCCCTCGCCGGCCTCGCGCATTCCGTCGGCGCCCGCTGCGTCGTGGACAACACCTGGGCCACGCCGGTGCTCCAGCGCCCGCTCGCCCTCGGCGCGGACCTCGCCATGCACTCCACCACCAAGTACCTCGGCGGGCACAGCGACCTCGGGGGCGGTGCCCTCGTCGCCGCCGTGGACGACGAGTTCACCGAGCGGCTCCGCAGCATGCAGAAGCTCGCCGGCGCCGTCCCGTCGCCCTTCGACTGCTGGCTGCTGATGCGCGGCATCCGCACCCTCCCCCTGCGCATGCGCGCCCACTGCGAAGGCGCCATGCGCGTGGCCACCTGGCTGTCCACCCAGCCGGCCGTGGAAGCCGTCCACTACCCCGGCCTCGCCTCGCACGACGGGCACGAGATCGCCGCGCGCCAGATGAGCGACTTCGGCGGCATGCTGAGCGTGCAGGTGGGGCGCGACGCCGAGCAGGCGCTCGCCTTCACCCATCGCCTCAAGCTCATCACCCGCGCCACCAGCCTGGGCGGCACCGAGTCGCTGATCGAGCACCGCGCGTCCATCGAAGGCCCCACGACCGTGGCCCCGCAGAACCTGCTGCGCGTCTCCATCGGGCTGGAGCACCCGGACGACCTCATTGAGGACATGGCGCAAGCGCTTTGAAGCCGGGCGGCCTGCCCCGCACGAAGTGTCGGGGGCGGGCGGTCGGCGTGGAACGCCTCCCTTGGCGGGCGCGGACCCGGCCGCCTTCGGCGGCGACGGGTCTACCGCTTG
>JAQBPZ010000369.1 GCA_028287225.1 Gemmatimonadota bacterium | reverse complement strand
CGGGGTAGGGCACCACGATGCGCACCGGGCGGTCGGGCCATCGGGCGGCACTATCGCACGGCGAGCCGCCGCAGCCGGCCCCGGAAGCGCCGCACCGGGGCGAGCGCCAGCACCACCGGCACCGGCGACATCCGGTCCAGGCCGGCCGCGCCGGCGGCGGGGGACGGGGCGCGGACCTCGCTGGCGTGGCGGGAAGGCATCATGCGGAGAGCGCGGCTGGGGGAGGCTGGCGAGGGCGCCGTGTCGCGAACCTAGGGGCGCCGGCACAGGGCGGCAAGCGCCCGCATTGGCTCAAGGGATTGAGCGGGTCGGCGGTTCCCGTTAGCTTGAACGGCTGGTTCCGCCCCTCCTGCCGCGCAGTACTTCCAGGTCGTTCGCATGCTCGCCACCGTCGACGCGCTCCTCCCGCTCAGCCTCCTCGAAGCCGTCCGCGACGTCGACACTCCCGAAGGAGTGCTCGAAGCCGAGTTCGTGGACGAGCTTCGCAACAAGCGGCTCGGGCTGAGCGACACGGTCTACACGCAGATCAAGCGGTACACCGAGTCCGTCCGCCGCAACCAGCGCACCGCGCAGGACGAGGCCATCGCGCTCGCCCGCCTCATCGGGCGCCGCCCCGACGCCGAAGCGGTGCTGCGCGCCGCCGGCCGCTTCCTGGCGCGCGAGGCCTACCTGACCGTGTCCCCGGTCACGCGCGGGCTGCTGCGCTTCCTGCCGTCGCTCGTCGCGCGGCCGATGGCGTTCCGCCGCATCCGCCGCATCGCGCAGCGCTACCTGAACGCGAACGTGCGCCGCGTCGGCACCTACATCCTGCTGGAGGTGCCGCGCTCGGTCACCCTCGGCGTGGCGCCCGGCAGTGCCGGCTGCGCGTTCTACGAGTCCACGCTGCGCGAGCTGCTGCGCCTCCTCGTCGGGTCCACCGGCGCCGTGGAGCACACCCGCTGCGAGGGACGCGGCGAAGGCTCCTGCGAGTGGCGCGCCGACTGGCGCGGGGCCACGGGCGCGAACGCCTGATGCTCACCCCCGCCTCGCTCCCCGCGCTGCAGCAGTCCCTCCGCGACGCGGAGCTCGATGGCTGGCTGCTGTTCGACTTCCAGGGGTGCAACCCGATCGCGGCGAGCCTCGTCGGGATGCAGGGGTTCGTGAGCCGGCGCATCTTCGTCTGGATTCCGGCCGAGGGCGTGCCGAGCGCGCTCGGGCATGCCATCGAGCCCGGACCGTGGCGCACCTGGCCCAGCGGGTGGACCCACTCCACGTACAGCTCGTGGCGCGAGCTCGAGGCGTCGGTCTCCGCCGTGGTGCGCGATCGCCGCATCGCCATGGAGTATTCCGCGGGCGACGCCGTGCCGTATCTGGACCGCGTGCCCGCCGGCGTGCTCGACATGGTGCGCAACGCGGGCGCGTCGGAGATCGTGTCGTCGGGCGAGCTCGTCACGCGCTTCGTCGCCGTCTGGAGCGAGGACGGTGTGGCGTCGCACCTGCGCGCAGCGGAGGCCATCCGCGGCATCGCACACGAGGCGTTCCGGATCGCCGGGACCCGTGCGCGCACGGGCGACCCGATCGCCGAGCACGAGCTCATGGCGTGGATCCTGGAGCGCTTCCAGGCCGCCGAGCTCGAGGCGCCCGACCATGGCCCGAACGTCTCCGCCGGCGCGAACGCCGCGAATCCGCATTACGAGCCGTCGGAGAAGCGCCCGCGCCGGATCGTTGAGGGCGACGTGCTGCTCATCGACCTCTGGGCGCGCGAGCCGGGCGGCATCTTCGCCGACCAGACCTGGATGGCGACCATCGGCGAGCCCTCGGCGCGCGCGCAGGAGATCTGGGCCGCCGTCCGTGATGCGCGCGATGCCGCGATCCAGTTCGTGCAGGCCGAGGTGGCGGCGGGACGGGCGGTGCGCGGTGGCGACGTGGACGACGAGGCGCGCCGGGTGATCGAGGAGCGGGGGTTCGGGCAGTGGTTCACGCACCGCACCGGCCACTCCATCGATCCGCGCTCGCTGCACGGGGCCGGCCCGCACCTGGACAACCTCGAGACGCGCGAGGAGCGGCTGCTCGTGCCGGGCGTGGGGTTCTCCATCGAGCCCGGCATCTACATCCCGGACGAGATCGGGATGCGCACCGAGGTGAACGCATACCTCGAGCAGGGACGCGTGGTGATCACGCCCTCCGTGTACCAGCGCGACCTCATCGTCGTGTAGGGCGCGAGCCGTCCGTGGGGCGTGGCTCGCGCCTTGCCCCTGCGATGCGCTTCACCCCGACCGATCCAGAACGACACGTGACTCCCGCACCATTGCACGCCACCCAGCGCCGGCACCCGTCGTCGCTCGTTCTGCTCGCCGCGCTCGCGTGCATCGCCTGCAAGGGCGGTGCGGACGCCCGTTCCGCCGCTCGAGGTGGTGCGGGGCTCTCCTCCAGCGAGAGCGCCGTGATGGAGGCCGCTGGTCCCGTGGTCATCGCCGCGCCGTCGGCGCGCTACGTCGGCGGCCCGGTGGGCGCCGTGGGGTCGGTGTCCGGGACCGTCGGCCTCGCGAGCCCCCTGACGCCGGAAGCGGCACTCTCCACCGCGAAGGACAGCAGCGCGTGCGGCTCGTCGGTTCCCGACAGCTCGCTGCAGGTGAAGGGGAGCGGGCTCGGCAACGTGGTGGTCTGGCTGGAGGGGGTGCGCAAGGGGAAGCCGGTGCCGCTGGAGAAGCGCATCGAGCTGGAGAGCACCCACTGCCTGCTCACGCCGCGCGTGCAGGGGGCGTTCCTGGGCGGGGCGGTGAACGTCATCGCGCACGAGGAGTTCCGGCAGCACCTGCGCTTCATCGCCGGAGGCGAGAAGCAGCCCCGCGCCGCGGTGCTGCTGGGCAAGGACGAGCAGGTCATTCCCACCGAGCTGCCGCTCAAGACGCCGGGCCTCGTGATCGTCCGCGACCTGGACCACGACTGGCCGCGCGCCTTCATCGCGGTGTTCGACCACCCCTACTTCGCCATCACGAAGCCCGACGGCAGCTGGAGCATCGACCAGGTGCCGCCGGGCACCTACACCCTGGCCGCGTGGCACGAGCGCACGGGGCGGTCGGAGCAGCAGGTCACCGTCGCCGCGAACGGCGCGCTGAAGGTGGAGCTGAAGCTCGAGGGGAAGTAGGGTCGGGATTAGGGATTGATTCCGGATTAGGGATCGGGATTAGGGATTAGGGATTAGGAACAGCGCGCGCCGCTCGAGCTGTCGACCGCGTGTCGGCGCCTGGCGTCCCGGGCGGCGGTCATCCCGCAGGAGGGCGCGCTGCGACCGGGTGTCGGGATCTGCTCTCCATGCGCGCAGGGCCTGCTTCGGGGCAGGGAAAGAAGACCGCCCAGAGGGTGCCCGCCGCGCTTCGCGCAGCAGGATGACACGGTCCGAGTGGCATCCCGGTCAGTTCCTACTCCCCAATCCCTAATCCCGCAGTTCGGCCCGATACAGCTTCCCGTACACGCCGGCGCCGATCGAGAGCTCCTCGTGCGTGCCCTCCTCCACGACGCGGCCGTGATCGATCACGAGCACGCGGTCGGCGCGGCGCACCGTGCGCAGCCGGTGCGCGATGATCAGCGTCGTGCGGCCGCGCAGCAGCTCCTCCATCGCCTCCTCCACCAGCCGCTCGCTCTCGTTGTCCAGGCTCGACGTCGCCTCGTCCAGCACCACGACCGCGGGGTCCTTGAGGAAGACGCGGGCGATCGCGATGCGCTGGCGCTGGCCGCCGGACAGCTTCACCCCGCGCTCGCCCACCAGCGTGTCGAGCCCGTTCGGCAGCCGCTCGATGAACTCGAGCGCGTGCGCGGCGCGCGCTGCGGCCATCACGTCCGCCTCGCTCGCGTCGGGGCGCGCGTAGGCGATGTTCTCGCGCACCGAGCCGCTGAACAGCGCCGGCTCCTGTGGCACCAGGCCGATGGCCCCGCGGAGATCGGCGAACGACAGCTCGCGGATGTCCACGCCATCCAGCGCGATGCGGCCGCTGGACACGTCCCAGAAGCGCGGGATCAGCGAGGCGACGGTCGTCTTGCCCGCGCCCGACGGACCCACGAGCGCCACCACCTCGCCCGGCGCCATCGTGAACGACACGTCGCTCAGCACCTCGGGCAGGTCCGCGCCATACGAGAACCGGACGTCCTCCAGCGCGAGCATCCCGCGCACGGGGCGTGCGAGCGTCGTCGGATGCTCCGGCTCGGCCACGGTCGGCGTCATGTCCAGCAGCTCGAACACGCGCTGGGCGGCGCCCACCGCCTCCTGGTAGCTGCCGAAGAGCGACGCGAGCGACCCGACCGCGGCCGCCACCGTGATCGCGTACAGCAGGAACTTCACGAGCGCGCCCGGCGTCAGCGCACCCTCGAGCACCAGGCGCCCACCCTGCCACAGCACGGCGACGACGCCGGCGAACGCGACGAAGCCCACCACGCCGAAGAGCAGCGCACGCTGCTGCGCGCGCGAGATCGCCGCGCGCACGACCCCCGAGAGCAGGTGTCGATAGCGCCGCGTCTCCTCCGCCTCGCGCACGAAGCTCTGCACGGTGCGGATCTGCGAGAACGCCTCGTCGGCCATCCCCATGGCCTCCGCCACGCGGTCCTGCACGCCGGCGCTGGCCTTGCGCAGCCGCCGGCCGAAGAAGAACGCCGAGCCCACGACGATCGGCACCACGGCCAGCGTCGTCGTCGTGAGCCGCGGATGCGTGAGCGTGAGCAGCACGATGCCGCCCACCAGGAAGAGCGACTGCCGGGACAGCTCCGAGATCCATGTTCCGAGAAGGGATTGCAATACGGCCAAGTCGGCCGACAGCCGGCTCGTGAGCTCGCCCGTGCGCTGCTCCGTGTAGAAGCTCGGCGAGAGGCGCACGAGGTGCGCGAACGCATCCTCCCGCAGCTTGGCCACCACGCGCTCGGCGGTGCCCGTGAGCAGGAACACCTGCACGAAGTTCATCGCGCCCTGCAGCGCGAACGCGAGCACCAGGCCGATGGCGATGCGGTCCAGCAGCGCGCGGTCGCGCTGCTGGAAGGCGGCGTCGAGCAGGCGCTGCACCACGGCCGGAAAGGCGAGGCCCACGGCGGCGGCGATCACCAGGCACACCGCGCAGATCACGAGACGGCCGCGGTACGGGCGCACGCGGGGCAGGAGCGCGCGCAGCGGCGTCGGCGACACGGGACGCCGCGACTTGGGCGCCGGGGAAATGCTGGGACTGGTCACGTCAGCGGGAACGGGGAGCGGTGCCCTCGCCGCGGAGCCACAGCCGCACGGCGTACAGGGCCTGGTTGAGCGTGCGTCCGCTCGCGGCCTGGGCTTCCACCCATCGCAGGAACGCCGCCGCATCTTCCTCGCGCGGCGCGGCGCTGTCGCCCCACGCCGCGCTCGACCAGCGGCGCAGCGCGACTCGGCCGTTCCGCGGCATGCCGATGAGCACGAGCGTCTCCGGCTCGCCCGCGCCGGCGCCCACGATCAGCGGCAGCTCCTGCGGAACGCGGTCGACGTCGCCGGCCTCGTCGGCCGTCATGCGACGGCGCGGTCCACGACCATCGCGGCGAAGAGCAGCGCGAGGTAGAGCAGGGAATACTTGTACAGCGCCCACGCCGGCTTCACGAAGTCGTCGGCGCGCATCACGCGCAGCACGCCCACCAGCAGCCAGCCGCCGAGCAGGACCGCCATCACGAAGTACGGCAGGCCGAGCGCGCCGAACGCCACCGGGAGCAGCGTCAGCGGCAGCAGGATCATCGTGTACCAGAGCATGTTGCGCATCGTCTCGCGCTCGCCCCACACGAGGGGCGCCATGGGCACCCCCGCGCTGCCGTAGTCGCGCTGCTTGTTGAGCGCGAGCGCCCAGAAGTGCGGCGGCGTCCAGTAAAAAATTATCAAGAATAGATAGACGGCCGTGAGGTCCACGCGGCCGGTCACGGCGGCCCAGCCCACGAGTGGCGGAAACGCCCCGGCCGCGCCGCCGATCACGATGTTCTGCGGCGAGCTGCGCTTGAGCCAGCGCGTGTAGACGAACACGTAGGTGTAGAACCCACCCAGCGCGAGCAGGGCCGTGAGGACGTTGGCGACGTGCGCGAGCACGAAGGTGCCCGTGGTCGCGCACAGGATGCCGAAGGCCAGCACCGCCTCGGCGCGCATCCGGCCGCTCGGGATCGGGCGCAGGCGCGTGCGCGCCATGCGGTCGTCGATGTCCCGGTCGATGTACATGTTCACCGCGTTCGCTCCGCCCGCCATCAGGTACCCGCCCACGAACACCGCCAGCGTGAGCCACCAGGAGGGCCGGCCGGCGACGTACATGGGCGCGATGGTCGTGACGAGCAGCAGCGAGATGATGCGCGGCTTCGTCAGCGCGACGAGGTCGCGCGCAAGGCTCTTCCGGGCGACGTCGGCCGTGGTGACCTGGCTCAAGACTCCGCGCCTCGCGCGACGATCACGGCGACGCTGTGCGACATCGCGGGGCGCCGGGCCGCGGAGATCTGCGAGAGCGAGCCGATGGGAGCCCGCACCGCGCGCGCGGGCTCGGCCACGGCCGCGTCGGCCGCCGGGACGGGTTCGGCGCGATTCAGGATCTCGATGACGGCCAGGCGCGAGAACTCCTCGTCGAGCGATTCCACGGCCTCGAACGACTCGTCCGGTCCCGCATCGTGCTCGTCGTCGACGTCGAGGCCACGCAGGTTGTAGAGGTCGTCGACGGCGGGCTCGGCAACGCGAGCATCCGCCCGCGTCGCCACGTCGGACACCATGGCGGTCGGCGTCGCGTCGGCGGGGCCCGCATCGAGGATGATGACGGGCGCGGTGGTCGGATGACGGTCGACGGCGGCTGCCGCCGTAACTTCGTCACTGGGGGGGGGCCCCGCGTCGCTCGCGCCCGCCGTCACGATCTCCGCCGTGACCTCGGTCACGACCTCCGTCGCGATCCCCACCCCGACCTCATGCCCAGCGGCGACCGCGCCCTCGGCCGCCACGCCGCGCATCGATGCGCGATTGGTCTCGCGCTCGGCCGCGGCCGCCACCAGCACCGCCATCGCGGCGCCAACGTGGAACGCGAGCGCCGATCGCGACGCCTCACGGCTCGCGCGCTGGAGCGCCGCCGGCAGCTCGAGCGGCGCGTCGCCCAGTCGAACCACCGGGCGCTCCGCGGGCGGCGCTGCGGGAGCAGGAGCAGG
>JAQBPZ010000349.1 GCA_028287225.1 Gemmatimonadota bacterium | reverse complement strand
TTCATCGAGTTCGTGCATCCGGACGACCGGGAGCGCACCCTTGCGCAGAACCGGGCGGTGCGTGAGGGCGGGCAGGCCCTCGGCTTCGAGAACCGGTATTTATGCCGCGACGGGACGTACCGCTGGTTCCGATGGAACGCCACCGGCGACCTGCTCGGCGGCGTGATCTACTCCGTGGCGCGTGACGTCACCGCCCGGAAGCTGGCCGACCAGGAGCGCGAGCGGCTCGTCGTGGAGCTCCAGACCGCACTGGCCGAGGTGAGGAGCCTGCGGGCCATCCTGCCGATCTGCTCGTACTGCCGCCGGGTGCGAGACGACGCCGACTACTGGCACTCCGTCGAGGACTATGTCTCCGCGCACACCAATACCCGGTTCAGCCACGGCATCTGCGCGGGCTGCATGGAGACGGAGGTGGACCCCGCGTTCCGCGAGTAGCGCGTCGGCCGTGCGCGAGGCTGGCCGGGCCCGGGTCCCGGAGTGGCGACGATGCTGCTGCTCGAGATCAGCGGGGAGACGCTCGCCTGAGCGTGGTCCGCCGGCCCCGGATGCCTACACGAATTGTCGCGAGTCGACGACGATCCAATCGTCGCGATCCTCTCCCACTTCCTGCATGAGCTGGAGGGTCGCGGAGATTCGCTCACCGTCGGTTCGCGGAGAGTCGCGTACGCATCCGGGGCCGAGGGACCACACGGCCGACGTCCTACATGACTTCGCCGTGCTCGCCCGGGTTGCCGGCCGGCGGGTCCATCATCGTTTCCCAGGTGGACGACCCGCTGAGGTTGCGATTGCTGCTCACGTCGCCCACGCTGCCGCGTCCCTCCCCTGCCTCGCGCCGAAGCTCGTTCTGGAGGGCTTCCTCGGTGTCATTGCCGTTGGGCGCATTGCGGCGCGTCGATCCATCCTGCTCGCGATCACTCATGGCTGGCTCCACTGTGTGAAGGATCGTGCTGTCGCGTTCAGGACCTGCAAGATGGCCGCCAATCGCCTGCGCGTGCGGTGATCGCCCAGCGGCCGCTCGCTCAGTTTCGCGCGTAGAACGGCGGCGGCTCGATGCCCAGGGCGCGCAGGTAGACGTATCCCTGGCCGCGATGATGGACCTCGTTGTCGACCAGATAGAGCACGAGCGCGTGCGCGGGCATCGTCCACTGGCCGAACGCCGTGACGACATCCTGGAAGTGCGGCGCGGGGATGGACGGCCAGCGCGCGTCGATCGTCTCCGTGGCGAGATCCCACTGGCGCAGCAGCTCCTCGCGCGTCGTCGCCTGCGCCTCGACGTAGGCCGCCCACTCGTCCGAGATCAGCCCCTCGATCGTCGGAACGGCCATGCCGAGCATCTCGCGCGCGAGCTCGCCGAAGGTGCGCATCGCGCCGATCGAGAAGGCGAAGAGCTGGTCCTCGGGAAAGGCGTCGATGACGCGGCGCGTGAGCCGGCGGTGCCCCTGCCAGTGCTCGCGCATCGCATCGGGGCTGATGAAGACGGGTGCGGGGGCGTCAGCTGGCATGTCGACCTCTCGGGGCGGGGATTCGGCGTTTCTTCGGCTCCGGTGCAAGCTACCCTGGCCCGGCGGCGTGGCAAGGGGCGCTGCTGGGCGGTCACCTGCCGCGTGTGGCTGTACACCGACGCCAGCACCGCTCCCCGAGGGCGAACGGCGGAGTGATGCTGGCGTTCCGTTGCGCGCGAGCGCGCACGATGAGGCCGATGTTCGTCGCACGCCCGATCCCGCCGTCGTCGAGCGGCGGCCACTGGATGGATGGATACCCGAGGATCCGCGAGTGGCTGTTCCGGGACGATCAGGACTACATCGATCCGCCCGGTCCCGCGATGTGCGCTGACGCGGACGATCCGCGCGAACCGCCACGGCGGCCGATCACTCCGCCACGGGAGTGGGAGCGACGGCGGCGCCGTCGATCGCGAGCACCGGAAGTGGCGACGTCGCGAGCAGCTCGCGCGCGACGGAGCCGAGGCTGCCGACCGGTGATGCGTCCGCGCCGCGCTTGCCGACGACGAGCAGCCCGCCGCCGTGCCCCACGCCGGCCGCGATGATCTCGCGCGTCGGGTCGCCGATGGCCGTCGTCACCTGCCCTCCCGCCGCCGCTGGCAGGTCGCTCGCGCCGGACCGGATCGCCAGCCCTCGAGCACGATCCCGTGCGCTCGGGACCCGATCATAGGTGCCCGACGCGGGCGGGAGCACGTGCAGCGCGATCAGGGGCAGACCACAGGCCGTCGCCAGCGCCGCCGCGGCGGCCAGCACGTCGACCGCGCTCGGGCCCTCGTCGAGCGCCGCGACGATGCAGCGCGGGGCGGTCGAGTGCCCCTCCGGGACGACGAGCACCGGTCGAGTCGTTCGACGGGCGAGACGCTCGACGACGTTGGCCTCGCCGACACGCCGTCGCATGGCATCCTGCCGACGGCCGACGACGATGAGCGACGCATCGAAGTCGGCGGCCAGCAGGTCGAGGAAGTGGGAGGGCCGCCCGACGCGCACCGCCGTGCGTGCCTCCCGGATGTCGAGTGTGGCGGCGAAGCCGCCGAGGCCACCGCTCATCACGGGAGCGATCTCGCGGAGCGGAGTCACCCCCGATGGAGCCAGGCTCGCGTCCGTCGCATCGCCCGCCTCCCGCTCGAACGGCACGACGTGAGAGAAGAGCACGTCCGCGCCCGGGGCGATGAACGCGAGCGCCCAGCGGCAGCCGGCCAGCGACGCCGGGCTGAAGTCGATCCCGACGAGCACGCGCGGGAAGGGAGGCGAGTGCGGATACGCCGCGGGTGCGTCGAGCGTCGGCTCCCGGACGCCACGTACGCGAGCCAGCCGGTGTGAGCGCGCCGGCATCAGCGGCGCTCGCGGGCATCGGGCGGGTCGCCGTCGTCTCCACGCGCGGCGGCGCTCGCCCGGGCATGCTTCAACTCCGTCCGGCCCAGCATCACGAGGCCGGCCAGGAGGAGCGCGCCCATGATGCTGATGATCGGGACGAGCAGCGGGACGAGCACCGCGCGGGGAAGGGTCACGATGAGCACGGCGGGCACGAAGGCGAGCAGGCACACGATGAGCCAGGGCTCGAGGCTGGGCAGCGATTGCCCGGCAGTCGAGACCGTGGACGTTTCGTTTCTGGACATGAGTCACTCCGCCCCGCGCATCCGCGGGGCAAACAGGCACGATGGATGTGGTGGTGCACGCGCGGCGGCCCTCGGCAGCCGCGCGGCGGCGAACAGGTCAGCGGACCGTGTTCGGGATCGCGGGGGGCGCCGTGGCGTCGTACGTGACCGTGCGCGATGCACGCTCACGGATGCCGACGAGCTGGAACGCGGACGGCGCGATGGCGCCGTCGTTGGGGGCGGCGATGTCGCGCGATGGCAGGAACGCCCGGCTCGGGGCGTCGGGCGGCGGCGCCTTCCGGAGGAACGCGACGCCGCGGATGGTCGCGTGCGGCGACGAGAGCCCCAGGAAGTCGCCGTGCACACTGCCGACCGCGCTTCCAGGCGCCGTCGGCGTTCCGCGCGGAGACGCGTTGACGGCCAGCCAGACAACGAACAGGGCGAAGAATGCCCGGAGAACGATCGGCTGGCGGCGCATGGATGAAAGATAACGACCGGCCACTCGGGCGCGCACCGCGTGGGGCCGCGCCGAGCTCCTCACCCGGCGGACATCCGCGCGTGCTCCATCCAGACCGCCGGCGGCACCAGGAGCGTCGGTACGTCGAGCGATGTCGCGACGGAGGCGGCCACCGAGCCGATCCTGCCGACAGGACCGACGCCAAGACCCCGAGTGCCGAGGACGACGAGATCCGGCCGGTGACGAGCCGTGAAGGAGGCGATGCCTCGGATGACGTCCGCGTCGGTGACGGTTTCACCGTCGACGGTCACACCTGCCCATGTGCCACC
>JAQBPZ010000347.1 GCA_028287225.1 Gemmatimonadota bacterium | reverse complement strand
CGTGCTCACGCGCACGCTGTCGTTGCGCGCCGACGGACGGGCCAGCGGCACGCGCGACGCGGGCACCGTCGCGGCCAGGCGCGCGTGCAGGCGCGCGGGCGGCGTCGCGGGTCGGCGCACTGTGCGTTCCACCTCGGGCGGAGTCTCGCGTGGCGCCGGCGCGGCGGGGGCCGTCGTGGGCTTCGCGGCTGTTCGGCTGGGCGTGCTGTCTCGTGGCGTCGCGCGATCGGGAACCGGCGCGGGAGCCGGACGTGACGTCGGCGCGGGTGCGGGCGCGGGCGCGGGTGTCGGCGCCGACGCACACCCGCCGACGACGAGCAAGATGCCGAGCGAGCGGCGGACGAAGGAGGGCTGGCGCATCCCGGAAGGTCGCCTCCGCCGGCACCCGTCGTCAATGCATGCGTGCGGCCGGCATCGATGCGACGACGGGCGGCCCCACCGGCCACCCGTCGTCTCCCTGCTGCCTGGCTGCTTGGTGCGTACGCGAATAGCTGCGAATGCGTGGCGAATGCTCGCGATACCTTGCTCGCGGACAGCGTTCGTCCGCGAGGCGGCCTGCAGTTCTGGGGCGTGGGGAGGGATCACGGCACCCCACTGCCTCCGAGCGTTCGCCGGTTCTCCTGATCGAGGGAGTTCGCTGACCATTCGCAGGCATTCGCGTACGCACCACGCCCCGCCCGGGAAATCAGCTGATCATCGGGATGAAGAAGGGCTGCACGATCGCGACGACGTCGGCGCGGCCGAGCGCCTCGTCGAACGCTTCGGTCGGGGCGTTGGCGCCGAAGCTCGCGGACGGCAGC
The DNA here is from genome assembly GCA_028287225.1 of Gemmatimonadota bacterium. GTDB lineage: Bacteria > Gemmatimonadota > Gemmatimonadetes > Gemmatimonadales > Gemmatimonadaceae > AG11. The sequence continues at coordinate 2,352 of JAQBPZ010000347.1, read as the reverse complement.
GTGCTCACGTCGACACCTGCCTGGACCACGTTGCTCTCGCTCGGGAACGTCGTGGTGTTCGACGGGCCCGCGCCGTAGATCAGGTTGAACGTCGCCGTGACCTGCGCCTGCACGGCCGAGGTGTCGCCCGTGTCCGTTGCCCCCGCCGCGTCCGCGCCACCGCCGCGTACCGCTCCACTGTAGCGCACCGTGGCGCCTGCGCCCGCCGCGAGGCGGCGCATGCGGCGGATCCGGGCGGCGTGTCGCGCCTCCACGGAGTGAATGCGCAGGGCCGCCTCGAGCACCGCCTTGTTGCCCATCAGGTTGCCGGCCTGCCCCTTGTACGCGCGCACGCCCGTGTCCTCGGCACCCTGCGCGACCTGGAGCAGGAAGGCGAGGCTGGTGGTGGCCCTGGCGAACGGACCCGTGCCCGTGCCGCGGCCGCCGGTGAAGTCGAAGCTGTTCTCGTTCAGGCCGAACACGTTCGTCGCGCCCGTGGCGAGCAGCGTCGCGCGGTGCGCGGCTTCGTGCTTCTCGATCTGCATCAGGGTGTTGACGGCGCCCGGGACCCCGGCGGCGGCGGTGCGCACCGTGGCGAAGGCGGCGTTGGAGGCGGCGTTCGCGCTGGTGCCCAGGACGGCCTTGTAGAACTCGTCCTCGAAGATCTCCAGGGCCAGGGCGAAGTCGAGCACGCCCTTGACGGTCGCGTCGATCCCGCTCTGGCCGTAGAGATCCGTGCTCAGCGCCGCGAGGGCGATGGGGACGGAGCCCAGGGCGAGCGCGGCCACGATGCCCGGACGGGCGTACGACCCCTGCTCGATCTCCTGCCTGCGTGCGGCGAGACGATCCGCGACTTCCGGATCGATCGTCTCGAGAATCGGCTGATTGTCCATTGTCTGCTGTTCTCCAGTTCGATTGATCGGTGATCAGGTGGGAGTCGGCGCTTTCTGGTCGGCGGTCGCGGTGCCGTTGGGGCCCGAGCCGATGCCGAGCGGGCTCGTGACGACGTTGAGCGACACGACCGAGGCGAGCACCGAGCCGGGCTCCGCCTTCACGTCCAGTCCCTGCACGTTGACCACGTCGTCGCCGGCGAAGGCCCTGCCGAGGTTGGCGCCACCCGCGCGGATGTCGCGGATGTCGCGGAAGGCGGCCGCGTGACGCGCCTCCACCGACACGATCTTGCCGGCCACGAGCAGGTTGGCCGGGTTCGCGAGGTGCTTGCCGGCGCCGTTGTAGGCCGACACGCCGGTGTCCTCGAGCAGCTGCGCGGTGCTCAGGAGCACCGTGGCGTTGGCCATCAAGCTCGCGACCGTGGTCGCGTCGAACGCCAGCGCCGGGATCGCATCGGTGCCGAGCACGCGCTTGAAGAACTCCACGTGGATCACCTCGTGCCCCTGCACGTCGAGCACCACCTCCTGCTCGGCGGCGGAAAGCTGCGCGAAGCCCGGCGAGGCGATGGCCGCCGTGTAGAAGGCGCCCTCGAGCTGCTCCAGCGCATACGCGTAGTTCAGGATCCCGGTGTCCGTGGACAGGTCCAGGACGAAGTTCGCCGGGTCGTTCGGGTCCTGCCTGCCGAGTCCCGTCACGTCGTTGCTGTTGCAGGCCGCGAACATGCCCGGCAGCAGCACGACGGAGCTCGCCACCCCCAGCATGCCGAGGAACCGCCGGCGGGTCGTCGCCTGCAGCAGCTGGTCCGTGCTGCCGAGGATCAGTTCATTTCTCGCGGACATCTCGTGTCCCTTCTCCGATGTGTACCAGCCCAGGGGTACTCGAGGCGACGGGGCCAGCGTTCGTCACCTCGGCCGCGGGCGGCGACGATCGCCGCGCTCCGGCCCATCCCACCACCACCCCGCGTGCGCGCGCATCGCGACGCGCATCACACCAGCACAGCCGGACACCCGGCTGATCGCCGCACTGGCGCAGGGCACCGTTGGTGCCATGCCTGATCTCACCGTCGCGAGGTACCACGACGGAGAACGCATCCGATGCATCCGTGACGCGACGATGCCCCACGGCGTGATCGCTGCGCGGGGCATCGTGCGGTCGTCGTGCTCGCTCGTGTCGTGGTACCGGCTTCACTGCTCGGGACGCGCGCTCCCGCCATCCACGACGTAGCGCCACTGGCCGTCGCGCTGCTTCTTCCACACCGTGAGATACTTCGAGTAGCCCACGAGGCGGCCGCCGTCGTCGCGCCGGCCGGTGAACACCGCGTTGCCCGCGGTGAAGCCCAGGTCGCCAGCCGCCGACACTTCGCCGGCGACGGGATGCCATGCGAGGCTGTTGCCGCTCGAGGCCGAGCCGAAGGACTGCATGATCGCCTCGGGGCCGGAGATGAACTCGCCCGGCGCGGAGAACACCTGCGCATCGGCGGCG